>CAZYKN010000017.1:1319-13375 GCA_964648135.1 uncultured Flavobacteriaceae bacterium | reverse complement strand
TAAAAATACAACTTTATTATCTGATAATCAAATAAATATCACTATTTTTTTAAATAAATTATTGGATTTTACCTTGCAACGGTCTTAAATTACTGATATTTATGCACAATGTAGCATTGATTATAATCCAAAATCTGAAACTTCAATTTTATTTTACAAAACAGTTCAAAACAAATTACATTGGGCTATCACTGGAAATAGTAGTAAATATGAGCATTGTAATCCGCAACACATTAGTAATAAATTGCAAAAATTTGCTTCCGAAATCGGCTAATACCGTTATACCAATCGTTGCTAAAGCAATACCATTTCAATTTACTTATGCTTTAGATTAAATAATAGTTTTATATTATATTTTCAAGAGAGTATTGAGTATTATTAATTAATAAGATAAGACCTCACAAGTTGTTAAAACCTGTGAGGTCTGTTTATTAAATAGAAAAAACAATTTATAGTTTGTTTTAAAAATATAAAAAGATTAGCCTAAAACTTCAGCTACTTTTTTTCCAATTTCTGCAGGAGATTCAACAACGTGAACACCGTGTTCTCTAAGTATTCTCATTTTAGCTTCGGCAGTATCATCAGCACCACCAACAATAGCACCAGCATGACCCATGGTTCTTCCTTTAGGAGCTGTTTGACCAGCAATAAAACCAATGACTGGTTTTCTATTTCCGTTAGCTTTAATCCATTTTGCAGCATCAGCTTCATAATTACCACCAATTTCACCAATCATTACAATGGCATCGGTTTCTGGATCGTTCATTAATAATTCTACGGCATCTTTGGTAGTTGTTCCAATAATTGGATCACCACCAATTCCTATAGCAGTAGAAATTCCATAACCTTGTTTTACCACTTGGTCTGCTGCTTCATAAGTTAAAGTACCTGATTTAGATACAACACCTATTTTCCCTTTTTTAAAGACAAAACCTGGCATAATACCAACTTTTGCTTCATTTGGAGTAATTACACCTGGACAATTAGGACCAACCAGTCTGCACTCTTTATCAGCTAAATAGGCTTTTACTTTAACCATATCAGACGTTGGTATTCCTTCAGTAATACAAATAATTACTTTAATTCCAGCTTCGGCAGATTCCATAATGGCATCCGCAGCAAATGCTGGTGGAACAAATATAATTGAAGTATCTGCGTCAGCTTGTTTGACAGCATCATCAACGGTGTTAAAAACGGGTCTATCTAAATGTGTTTGACCTCCTTTTCCTGGAGTAACTCCTCCAACAATGTTTGTACCATATTCAATCATTTGTTCTGAGTGAAAAGTTCCTTCTCCACCAGTAAAACCTTGAACTATAATCTTTGAATTTTTATTTACTAAAACGCTCATTTTATATTGTATTAATTCGTTTATTTGTTTAAATGCCTCACAAAGGTAACGCAATTTTAAATCTTGAACTTAAAATTTTATATCTTTTTTGTTAATCTTTTTAAGGTAGCTAATTCTTTTAATTTCTGACGAGATTCTGTAATTGGAGTTCCAAAATAGGATTTTCCTCCTGCAACGGACTTAGTAACACCAGTTTGACCAAGTATCACTGCGCCTTTACCAATGGTAATTCCGCTATTTGTACCTACTTGTCCCCAAATAGTTACTTCATCTTCAATTACACAACAACCAGCAATACCAACTTGTGAGGCAATTAAGCACTTTTTGCCAATGATAGTATCATGTCCAATTTGTATCTGATTATCTATTTTTGTTCCTTCGCCAATAGTTGTATCACCTGTAACTCCTTTGTCAATAGTGCAAGCAGCACCAATATCAACATAATCTTCAATCACCACTCTTCCGCAAGAAATGAGTTTGTCAAAACCTGTTGGTCTATTTTTATAATAAAAGGCATCTGCTCCTAAAATAGTTCCAGCGTGAATGGTAACATGATTTCCAATAACACAATTATCATAAATAATTACATTTGGATGAATGGTGCAATTTTCACCAATCACCACATTATTTCCAACAAAAGCATTGGGTTGAATAATCGTATTTTTTCCTATTTGAGCACTTTTTGCAATCGTATTATTAGCTTTCTCAAAAGGTTTAAAGAAGGTAGATAATTTATTAAAATCTCTAAAAGGGTCATCAGAAATTAATAAGGCTTTCCCTTGCGGACAATCCACTTCTTTATTGATTAATACGATGGTTGCATCAGATTGCAAAGCTTTATCGTAATATTTAGGATGATCTACAAATACCACATCACCTTCTTGAACAACATGAATTTCATTGATTCCTTTTACAGGAAAATTTTCATCACCAATAAGCTGAGTATTAGTGATTTTGGCAATCTCTTTTAAAGTATAAATTCTAGGAAATTTCATAAATATATTTTGTAATTAATTACTTCGTCAAGAACCAAAGACTAATAACCAAAGTCTAAACTACGCTTTCACTCGTTCCATATAAGTTCCTTTTTCTGTTTCTACTTTAATTAAGTCGCCTTCATTAATAAAAAGAGGCACATTTACTCTAGCTCCAGTTTCAACAGTTGCAGGTTTTGTAGCGTTTGTTGCTGTATTTCCTTTTACACCAGGTTCTGTATGCGTAACTTCTAAAACCACACTTGCAGGCATATCAACAGCAAGAGGTGTTTCATCTGATGCTCTAACAATTACAGTAACTACTTCACCTTCTTTTAATAAATCAACCGAATCAATAGTTTCTTTTGGAAGCATAATCTGATTATAATCTACTTGATTCATAAAATGATACATATCTCCTTCTGGATATAAGTATTGATATTTGCGAGTTTCTACACGAACTTCCTCAATTTTATGACCAGCAGAAAACGTATTATCTACTACTTTACCAGAAGTTAAACTTTTTAATTTGGTTCTTACAAAAGCAGGACCTTTACCTGGTTTTACATGTTGAAATTCTACAATTTTATAGGTGTCGTTATTGAAAATAATACAAAGACCTTTTTTAATATCTGATGTTGATGCCATTTTTTATTTTTTGTTAAATTGTTTAAATAAACTTTGAAATATATTATTGTTTACTGCCTACTACTTACTGAACACTGCCAACTTATGACTGCTACTGATTACTAGTATAACCTTTCATAATCCCTCTTTTAGAGTTCTTGATAAATTGTAAGATTAAATCCCTTTCTGGTGTTGCTTCATATTCTGCTTCAATTATTCCTGATGCTTGTGTTGTGTTATTATTTTTTTGATATAGAATTCTATAAATATCTTGAATTTCGTGAATTTTATCGGATTCAAATCCTCTTCGTCTTAAACCAATAGAATTAATTCCAACAAAGGATAAAGGTTCTTTAGCAGCCTTAGTAAATGGAGGAACATCTTTTCTCACTAATGAACCACCAGAAATCATGGCATGTTTGCCTATATGTATAAATTGATGAATACCAGATAAACCTCCAATAATAGCAAATTCACCAACAGTAACATGACCTGCCAATAAAACGCCATTTACAACAATTACATTTTTTCCTAAAATACAATCGTGTGCAATATGTGCTGTAGCCATAATCAAACAATTATCACCAATTTCGGTTTTACCATAGGCACTTGTTCCTCTATTAATGGTTACACATTCTCTTATAGTTACATTGTTGCCAATAATTACTTGCGAGTCTTCACCATCAAATTTTAAATCTTGTGGTATTGCTGAAATGACTGCTCCAGGAAAAATTCTACAATTTTCTCCAATTACAGCACCTTCCATTATAGTTACATTAGAGCCAATCCATGTTCCTGAACCAATGGTTACATTATTATGGATGGTTGTAAAAGGTTCTACAACAACATTTCTAGCTATTTTTGCGTCTGGATGTATGTATGCTAATGGTTGATTCATTTTTTTCTTTTTTCAATATTATTTATTTTGCCTCTGGATTTTTAACAATCTGTGCCATTAACTGTGCTTCGGCAACTAATTTTCCATTAGCGTAAGCATAAGCTTGCATGTGGCAAATTCCTCTTCTGATAGGCGTAATTAAATCCGCTTTAAAAATTAAAGTGTCTCCTGGCAAGACCTTTTGTTTAAACTTAACATTTTCCATTTTCATAAAATAAGTCAAGTAATTCTCAGGATCTGGAACAGTACTTAATACCAAAACGCCTCCACATTGTGCCATAGCTTCAATTTGCAACACACCAGGCATTACAGGTGCTCCAGGAAAATGACCTACAAAAAATGGTTCATTCATGGTCACATTTTTCATACCTATAACGTGAGTGTCAGACAATTCTAATATTCTATCAATCAATAAAAATGGAGGTCTGTGAGGTAAAATTTCCATAATCTGATGAATATCCATCAATGGTTTTGCATTTAAATCCACTTTTGGGACATAATTTCTACGTTCATGTTTAATCCGTTTTGCTAATAATTTAGCAAAATTTGTATTGATTTTATGACCAGGTTTTGTAGCGATGACTTTACCTTGAATACGAGTGCCAACTAAGGCTAAATCACCAATAACATCTAATAATTTATGTCTTGCGGCTTCGTTTGGCCAATGCAGACTTAAATTGTCTAAAATTCCGTTTGGTTTAACTGTAAGATGCTCTTTATTGAAGGCTTTTTTAAGTTTATCCATTGTTTTTGCAGACAATTCTTTATCAACATAAACAATAGCATTATTCAAATCACCACCTTTAATTAAATTATTGTCAAGCAACATTTCAATTTCATGTAAAAAACTGAATGTTCTTGCGTCTGATATTTCTTTTTTAAAATCGGATAGTTTTTCTAAAGTTGCATTTTGAGTTCCAAGAATATTCGTTCCAAAATCTACCATAGTGGTAATTTTAAAGTCATCGCAAGGCATAATCATCATTTCACTGCCTGTTTCATCATCTTTAAAATAAATATTTTCAGTAACAACATATACTTCTCTATCCAATTCTTGTTCTTCAACACCTGCTTTTTCAAGTGCTTCAATAAAATATTTAGATGAGCCATCCATTATTGGAGGTTCTGGAGCATTTATTTCAATAATTAAATTATCAATATCAAGACCAACAGCAGCAGCCAAAACATGCTCAGAAGTATTGATAATCACTCCGTTTTTTTCAAGATTTGTTCCTCTTTCTGTAGCGATTACGTATTGTGCTAATGCTTCAACAGTAGGATTGCCTTCTAAATCGGTTCTTACAAAAGTAAAGCCACTATTTACAGGAGCTGGTTTAAAAGTCATTGAAACAATGTTTCCAGTATGTAAACCAACACCATCTAATGAAACGGCTGTTTTGATGGTTTTTTGTTTTTGAACTTCCATATTTATTTTTTAGTTAATTGTTTTAAGTTTTTCTCTAAATCAGATACTCTGGCAACTAATTTAGGTAAATTTTTAAAGTGTATGTATGATCTATTGTAATCTCCATAGTTAAAAGCTCTATATCCTTGAACAACATCATTATCTTTTAATGATTTGGCAACACCTGAGGTTGCTTGTACTCGAACATTATTCCCAATTTTTATATGACCAATAACTGCAACTTGACCTCCAATTAAGCAATTTTCTCCAATTTTAGTTGATCCTGCTATTCCTGTCTGAGCAGCAATAACGGTATTTTTACCAATTTCTACATTGTGAGCTATTTGAATAAGATTGTCTAGTTTTACGCCTTTACGGATAATGGTTGAGCCTAAAGTAGCTCTATCAATAGTTGTAGCAGAGCCAACTTCTACATTATCTTCAAGAATTACGTTTCCTATTTGTGGAATTTTTTGTTGTTCTCCATTTTCATCAGGTAAAAAACCAAAACCATCTGCTCCAATAATCGCACCAGAATGTATGTTACAATTTTTTCCAATAATAGTTTCTGAATATACTTTTGCTCCAGAAAAAAGAGTGGTGTTATCACCAATAGTTACATTATCTCCTACATAAGCATTTGGATAAATCTTTACATGGTCTCCAAGTGTTACATTATTTCCTATATATGCAAACGCACCAATATAAAGGTCTTTGCCTAATTGTGCAGTTTCACTAATAAATGAAGGTTGCTCAATACCTACTTTATGGAGTTTAACTTGATTGTAATAGGAGAGGAGCGTAGAAAAAGCATTTCCTGAATCTGCAACTTTAATCAAGGTTAAAGCGAGTTCTTTTTCTGGTATAAAATCCTTATTTACAATGGCAATAGATGCTTTTGTACTGTAAAGAAAATTGGTGTATTTTGGATTGGATAAAAAAGTTAACGAACCTTTTTTTCCTTCTTCAATTTTTGCTAATGTTGAAACTTCAGTCGCTGGATTACCTACAATCTCACCTTCTAAAATTTCTGCTATTTGTTCTGCTGTAAATTTCATTGTTTGCAAAAGTAATAAAATAAAAAAGATTGGAGATTAAATGCTTTAAAAAATTAGCTAACTATTTACGCTCTTTTTCTCGTAAAGGTGCAAAGACGATAAGTTGTGAACGGAATCAAGAATAATTTGATTGTTATCAATATTTGGAAAACTTTAATTACTTTTAATGTAGTGTATTGAAAAATGAGCATTTCTAATTGATGTGTGGTTTGCTTTTACTGTGGCAATACTCTTTTGGTCTTTATGTGAATTTTTTGGTGTTATTTTGGAAACGATAAATAGTATTTAACAACTGGCTTAGTCAATGCCATTAAGTTTAAATGGTCTGAGGTAGCTACAATATCTTTTAATTCTCCATTTTTAAATAAAATGTGAATCGGACTTTCCTCTACGGAATACGCATGATTACTTACCTTTCCTTCATGTACAAAATAGGATAAATCTTCTTTTTTAATTGGGAGTTTTAATAAATTATTGTGTTTTATTTTTTCGATATCTTCTTTTAAAAAAGGAGTACTTTGTAAAGTTATTTTTGGGAGTTTTCTTTGGATGATGGCTTTACTTAATGATGATAAAACAAAATCATCATGTGTTTGCCACGATTTAATTGCAGAAATAATATCATTATCATCTAATTCAGCAAATGTTTCAAGTACTTTATTATTAAAATTACTGCGATTTATTTTGTTTGTTAAAAAATAGTGTAGTGGTTTACTCGCATTTAAAACGATGCCTTTTTCAGCGAGTTGTTTCGCTCTTTTTAAGACTTTAACTAAGATATGTTCTGCAATTAATCCTGTTTTATGAAAATAAACTTGCCAATACATTAATCGTCTTGCCATGATGAATTTTTCTACGGAATAAATGCCTTTTTGTTCCACAACCAATTCATTATTCTTTACATTGAGCATGGTGATTAACCGTTCTGAATTTACATTACCTTCAGCAACACCTGTATAAAAACTATCTCGTTTTAGATAATCTAAACGGTCAATATCTAACTGACTAGAAATTAATTGATTAAAAAATTGTTTTGGATGATTTCCTTTAAATATTTCAATAGCTAAGCTTAATTTACCATTAAATTCTTCGTTTAATGCTTCCATAAACTTTAATGAAATTTCTTCGTGTGAAATCTCATTTACAATACTGTGTTCTAAAGCATGTGAGAATGCTCCATGACCAATATCGTGCAATAATATGGCAATATTTAGTGCTTCTTCTTCATCAGGTGAAATTTTTATTCCTTTAAAACGAAGTACTTGAACGGCTTTTTGCATTAAAAAAGTACAACCTATGGCATGTTGAAACCGAGTGTGATGTGCGCCAGGATAAACCAAAGATGATAATCCCATTTGAGATACTCTTCTAAGTCGTTGAAAATAACGATGCTCAATAATATCAAAAATTAATTCACTTGGTATTGTAATAAATCCGTAAATTGGGTCGTTTATTATCTTTAGCTTGTTCATAAGGCAAAGGTATAAAAAAGTTAAGGAAGATTATAATTTAACATTTAAAATTAAGTACATGATAAACATTCTTTGGGTTGATGACGAAATAGATTTACTAAAGCCACATATTCTGTTTTTAGAAAAAAAAGGATATCAAGTAGATATTGCTACCAATGGTGCTGATGCGATAGAGATTATTCAAGAAAAAAGAACGATTGATATTGTTTTTTTAGATGAAAATATGCCTGGTTTAACTGGTATTGAAACGTTGGCACAAATTAAAGAAATTCGTCCTAATTTACCTGTGGTAATGATTACTAAGAGTGAAGAAGAATATATTATGGAAGAAGCCATCGGTTCAAAAATAGCTGATTATTTAATAAAACCTGTTAATCCTAATCAGATTTTGTTGAGTTTGAAGAAAACTTTAGACCATTCAAAATTAGTATCTCAAAAAACAACTGCTAATTATCAGCAAGAATTTAGAAAAATTGCAATGGATTTAGCTATGGTAAATTCCTATGAAGATTGGGTGGAATTGTACAAAAAATTGGTTCATTGGGAAATACAATTAGAATCTATTGCAGATTCTGGAATGATTGAAATTCTTGAAGCTCAAAAGAATGAAGCAAATACACAATTTTTTAAATTTATTAAAAAGAATTATGAAGATTGGTTTAAAAACGGATGTACAAACAAACCCATTTTATCACATGAGCTTTTTAGAAAAGTAGTTAAACCCGAAATTAATGACCAAAGAGGTACTTTATTGATTGTAATTGACAATTTAAGATACGACCAATTGCGTGTTATAGAGCCTATTATTAACACCTATTTCAAAAAAGAAAAGGAAGTTCCTTTTTACAGTATTTTGCCAACAGCAACTCAATATGCAAGAAATGCTATTTTTTCTGGATTAACTCCTGCTGAAATGGAAAAAAAACATCCCAATTATTGGAAAAATGATACTGATGATGGTGGGAAAAATTTGTTTGAAGAGAAATTTCTTCAAGAACAATTAAAAAGATTGCGACTAGACATAAAACAAGAATATTATAAAATAACTACTTTAGCTAAAGGAAAAGATTTAGCCGATAATTTTAATAAAATTAAAGAAAATGACTTAACTGTTGTAGTATATAATTTTGTAGATATGCTTTCGCATTCTCGAACTGAAATGGATATGATTAAAGAGTTGGCAAGTGATGATAAAGCGTATCGTTCTTTAACATTAAGTTGGTTTAAAAATTCTCCTTTATTAGAAATGATTCAGAAGGCACAAAGTTTAGGCTTGCAGTTAATTATTACTACGGATCACGGAACAATAAACGTATCAAAGCCAACAAAAGTAATAGGAGAGAAGAACATATCTTCTAATTTAAGATATAAAACAGGGAGAAGTTTATCTTATGAAGAAAAAGAGGTGTATGCTGCAACCGATCCTTCAAAAATAGGATTGCCTTCTGGTTTTATGACTAGTTCCTTTATTTTTGCAAAAGAGGATTTGTTTTTTGCTTATCCTAATAATTTTAACCATTATGTAAAGTATTTTAAAAATACCTATCAACATGGTGGAATTTCATTAGAAGAAATGATTATTCCTTGTGTAATCTATAAGGCGAAGTAGCTAATTTTATAAACAGGTAGAACATACTTTTCCATTATTTTTTCATATCAAATTTAAAACTATCAAAATGAACATCAAAAACACATTTTTAATTTTAGTAATTGCTCTATTTTCTTGTAATAAAGATGAAGAAGCACAAAACAATTCGGCTAAAGCAAAACCAATTTACAACCAAGCATATCAAGAAAATTATGAAGCTGATAAAATTCCTGATATTTTAAATAATGCACACAATGCGTACGTTTTGGTTGATCCTTTTCAAGAAGGTGTTTCCAGTCAGATTACTGCTATTAAAGCAAATAACAACGAAGTAGGAGCGTATATTAGTATTGGAACAGGTGAGAATTGGAGAGCGGATTTTAATGATTTACAGCCCTTTTTAGTCAGTACTGTTTGGGGAGAATGGGCAGGAGAATACTTTGTAAATAAGACTGATACAGGTATTTTAGAAGTTATGAAAGCTAGAATTGATAAGATTGCCATTTGGGGTTGTGATTGGGTTGAATTTGATAATATGGATTGGATTTATGATGATGATTTAAGAGCACAATACGGATTTCAAGTTACACAGCAACAAGGAGTTGTGTATTATAATGCGTTATGCGATTATGTTCATGAAAAAGGGATGAAATGTATGGCAAAAAACACGGTTGAAAATGCTTCAAATTTTGATGGAGTACTTTACGAATCATATCATAATGATAAAAATTGGTGGGATCAATCTGGAGCGCAAAGTTTTTTAGATGCTGGTAAATTGGTAATTATTAATCATTATAATGAAACTGCTTGTGATGCCGTTTATTCAGAATATAAAGGAATTTACAATAATGATTTATCATTTATCTGCGAAGATGCTAACTTACAGAAATATGTGCATTATAATGAACATTGATTGATTTTAGATACTAAAAAAAGCCATAAAATTTCGTATTGTATGGCTTTTTAGAAATTGGTATTACTCACAACTTGGCGTCTTTGCGCCTTTGCGAGAAAAAGAGGAATAGTTACTTTTATTTATTAATCCATTTTTTAAAGGCAATTTCCTCATTAACAATTGAAGCAATTTCAGATATATGAATTCGTTCTTGTTTCATAGTATCTCTATAACGTATAGTAACGGTTTGATCTTCTTTAGTTTGATGATCTACAGTAATACAAAAAGGAGTTCCGTTAGCATCTTGCCTTCTATATCTTCTTCCAACAGCGTCTTTTTCATCGTAAACTACATTAAAATCATATTTTAAATCATTTATAATAGCATGTGCAATTTCTGGCAAACCATCTTTTTTAAGTAGTGGCAACACAGCAACTTTATTAGGTGCAAGAATTGCAGGTAGCTTTAAAACCGTTCTAGACGAACCATCTTCTAAAGTTTCTTCAATTAATGAATTTGAAAACACAGCTAAAAACATTCTATCTAAACCAATAGATGTTTCAATAACATAAGGCACATAATTTGAATTGGTTTCATGGTCAAAAAAGCGTAATTTTTTACCTGAATGTTCTTCATGCGCTTTTAAATCGAAATCTGTTCTTGAGTGGATACCTTCTAATTCTTTAAAACCAAAAGGAAATTTGAACTCAATATCTGTTGCTGCATTTGCGTAATGTGCTAATTTTTCGTGGTCGTGAAAACGGTAATTATCTTTACCTAAACCAAGAGAATAGTGCCAATTAATACGATTTTCTTTCCATTTATTAAACCATTCTAAATCCGTTCCAGGTTTTACAAAAAATTGCATTTCCATTTGTTCAAATTCACGCATTCTAAAAATAAATTGTCTTGCAACAATTTCATTTCTAAAAGCTTTTCCTGTTTGTGCAATACCAAAAGGAATTTTCATTCTACCTGTTTTTTGAACATTTGCAAAGTTTACAAAAATACCTTGTGCGGTTTCGGGTCTTAAATACAAATCCATTGCACTTGCTGCATCAGCGCCAAGTTTTGTACCAAACATTAAATTAAATTGCTTTACATCTGTCCAATTTTTTGAGCCAGAAAGCGGACAAGCAATTCCTAATTCTTCAATCAATAACTTTACATCTGCTAAATCTTCATTTTCTAAAGATTTACCAAGTCTTGATAAAATAGTATTTATTTTTTCTTGATATCCTAAAACTCTTCCGTTAGTAGCAATAAATTCTTCTTTATTAAAGGAATCTCCAAAGCGTTTTGCTGCTTTGGTTATTTCTTTATCAATTTTTTTTTCAATTTTAGCGCAATAGTCCTCAATGAGTACATCTGCACGATATCTTTTTTTAGAGTCTTTATTATCAATTAGCGGATCACTAAAAGCATCAATATGACCTGAGGCTTTCCATGTTGTTGGATGCATAAATATTGCAGTATCTATACCAACAATATTTTCGTTGAGTTGCACCATAGATTTCCACCAATATGCTCTAATATTTTTCTTTAATTCAACACCATTTTGTGCATAATCATATACAGCACTCAGTCCGTCATAAATTTCACTAGATTGAAAAATATAACCGTATTCTTTTGCGTGAGAAATCACTTTTTTAAATAAATCTTCTTGTTTTGCCATAGCGCAAAAATATAAAAATACTAGGAATTAAATTGATATAATAATAAATATTAGTCTTGATTTTTTTGAAAACAGATTTATTGGTTTTGTTTCCCACAAATTACACAGACTTG
>CAZYKN010000017.1:0-1219 GCA_964648135.1 uncultured Flavobacteriaceae bacterium | reverse complement strand
TCTTCTCTCTTCTCTCTTCAGTCTTACCCTTTCTTCTCTTTTCGAGTACCTCTATACATTTCGTATTTAACAAATCTACATTCTAAAGCTCCGTTATACAACTGAATTTTCTTTGAAGTTCGCAATCCAACTTTTTTTAGTCCATGTTGAAAATCTGATGTAATTAGCCAAGCATCAACTCCGCTATATCCTTGTTTTAGTGTATCGCCAATTTTTCCATAAAAAACAGGAATATCAACTTGTAATCGTTCACCATACGGAGGATTGAATAACACTAAAGTTTTTTCATCTTCAAAAGGAAGTCTGCTTGTGAAAAAATCTTGTTTTTCAACGCTTACAAATTCAGAGAAATCGGCATTTTTAATATTATCTTGGGCTTTTCTAACAGCACTTGGTGCTTTATCATAACCTAAAATTTTAGCCGAAGTATCTCTAATTTTTGCAATGAGAGAATCCTGAATTTTTTCAAATAACTCCACATCAAAATCGCTCCATTTTTCAAAAGCAAATTCATTTCTGTTAAGGTTAGGAGGAAAATTGACTGCAATCATGGCTGCTTCAATCAAAATAGTACCACTTCCACACATAGGATCAATGAGGTTTTGTGTTCCGTCATAACCTGCGAGTAAAATCAATCCTGCAGCAAGTGCTTCATTTATTGGTGCGATATTGGTTCTATCACGATAACCTCTTTTGTGTAAAGACTCACCAGAGCTATCAAAAGACACGGTACAAAAATTATTTTGAATGTGTATATTAATGTACAAATCTGGATGTTTTAAATCAATACTTGGGCGTTTACCATATTTATCTCTAAAATAATCTACAATAGCATCTTTAGTCTTTAAAGAAACGTAATGAGAATGTGTAAAAGTGGAATTGCTTACGGTAGAATTTATAGCAAAGGTTTTATCGGTAAATAAAAACTCTTCCCAATGAATTTTTTGAATTTGGTCATACAAATCTTGTTCATTTCTAACCTTAAAACTTTTATAGGGTTTTAGTATTCTAATAGCAGTACGTAAAGCCATATTTGCTTTGTACATAAAACCTTTATCACCTTCAAAAGTAACATTTCTAATTCCTTCTTTTACGTGAGCAGCACCTAAGTTTCTTAATTCTCTTGCTAAAATAGGCTCTAAACCGTGCATGGTTTTAGCCAACATTTTGAAATTTGTATTCATATTGCAAAGGTAGGTTTTTATTTGAATAAAAAATG
>CAZYKN010000016.1:0-13569 GCA_964648135.1 uncultured Flavobacteriaceae bacterium | reverse complement strand
GTCTTTAGTTGTCTATTTGACTGAAAAGGTAATCAAAAATATGGAAATAATCGCTAAAGCAATACCAAAAACATTCATTTTAGACAATTTTTCTTTAAAAAGTAACAATCCTAATAAAGTTGAAAACAAAACAATAGATACATTGTTCATCGTAAATACAGTGGAACTGTCTAGATGATTAGACTGCAAAGCTTTTAAAAGGAAAAACATTGCAAAATAATTAACTATTCCTAAAACTAAACCTCCAAATACATTTTTTATAGTTAAAACAGCTTTTTTAATGAGCACAAAATACAGTAATAATATACTTCCCAAAACTCCAGCTACTAAAAAAATAACAGATAGATAAACGGAGGTTTGCTCATTAGAAACATAACTTTTTTGTACAAATTTTAGTGTAGTATCTAATATTCCAGAACCAATAAATAGTGTAAATGGTAGTAATAGCAATGATTTGTCAATCTTTAATTTAGCTTCTTTATGAGAGGCAAAATAAACTGCTATTAAGGCTAAAACAATTCCTGTAAGTTTTAAAATTCCTGCACGTTCATGATACATTATTAATCCAAATAAAACAGGAATAACAACACTCATTTTTCCCGCAACAGCAACAACTGACAGTCCTAATTTTTGAGCAGTTAAACCCATTACATAAAATAGCGTAATAAATAAAAAGCCTAAAAATAGTGCGCCATAAAACCAATCTTCTGAAGGTGTTTTAACCATAGAAAACCGATTTTCCGAAGAAAAGAAAGCAACCGTAAAAGCAAAGTAATAATTAATTACAATAGCTTGAAAAGTATCTATTTTATATTTATCAAATAGCTTAAATACTACAGATATAGCAGTGTTAAAAAACACGCTTAGCAGAATAAAAATCATGGTTTAACCTTTCTTAAGAGAAACTTCTTGTGTGTAGTTTACAGGATAATCATAATGAAAAACACCTAATTTATACTGTACAATTCCTTTATACTTTAGATTGATTTTTTTAGAAGAAATAACATTCATTATGTTGTTTAATAAATTTTGTTTGTGGTCATTAAAAACTTTACTAAAAGGAATAACCGCTTCTAAAGGAATTTCAAATTCACTCTTTTTAGGCACTTTAAAAGGTGCAGATGTTACGGTTGCTAGATCAATACTATCCATAAAAATATGAATGTCTTTGGCTTGTAGAGTTCCTCCAACACTGTTCTTATTTTTAAATTGTAGTTTTGCCTGAACGGTAAAGTTTTTTAATGAGGTATCAGTAATATCAATGGAATTTACTTTAATAAACTCAGGTTTCTCAGTTACAGAACAGCTAAAAAGTATTAGGCTTAATAGTGTTAAAAATAGCATCTTTTTCATCAAAAAATATTTAGTAATTTTATCGTGCAAAAATACTACAAAAAACGGAATGACGATACAACAACTTAAAAGAGTCTTTAATTCAGAATTATCACATATATATCCTCAAACTGAGGTAGATAGTTTTTATTTTTTATTAATGGAAGCATTTTTTCAGCTAAAGCGAGTTGATTTAGCACTTCAATCTCATCAAGAAATTGAAATTCCAAAAGAGTTTCACGAGGCTTTAAACAAATTAACAGAGCAAATACCTATTCAGTATATTTTAGGTAAAACGAGTTTTTATGGATTGGATTTCTTCCTTAATAATAAAGTACTTATTCCAAGACCAGAAACAGAAGAATTGGTAGATTGGATTGTAAAAGACCTCAAGAATGAAAATTATTCAGTTTTAGATATTGGTACAGGTTCTGGCTGTATTGCCATTAGTATTGCCAAAAGCACAAAGGCAAGAGTATCTGCCTTAGATGTTTCAAATCAGGCATTAGAAGTTGCCAAAAAAAATGCACTTTCAAATAACGCTCAAATTCATTTTATAGAAGATGATATTTTAAATCCGTTGAAAAGCTATTCTAAATTTAATGTCATCGTTAGCAATCCTCCTTATGTGCGACATTTGGAAAAAACAGAAATTCAAGCGAATGTTCTTAAAAACGAACCACATTTAGCCTTGTTTGTTGAAGATGAAAATCCGCTTTTGTTTTATAATGCCATTGCAGACTTTGCTTTAAAGCATCTGACTAATAATGGGTTATTGTACTTTGAAATTAATCAATATTTAGGAAAAGAAACACTTGCGTTATTAAAAAGTAAAGGTTTTCATAAAATGGAACTTAAAAAAGATATTTTTGGCAATGATAGAATGATTAAAGCTCAAATTTAATACTTTTGCACACTTAAAACTACTTATTTTGATACGATTAAACGAATACAAAGCATTATTTTACCGATTGGGATTAGCTTATTTTTTCTATTTTTTAGTGAGGATATTATTTTACTTCTACAACAAAAGTTTACTTCATATAGATAGTATTGGTGAGTTTCTAAACGTAATTTATAGAGGTTTTGCCTTTGATACTACCTCCATTTTATATGTAAATTTGTTATTTATATTGTTTAGCACCTTACCACTTTTTTACAATACAAAAGCATGGTATCAAAAAGTGCTTTTTTATATTTATTTTGCAACGAATTTATTTGCTTATGCTACAAATTTCATCGATTTAATTTATTATAAATTCTCAAATTTTAGATTAACCATTGCTACTTTTAATGAATTTGGCAATGAAACTAACGGATTTGCACTAGCTATTTCCTTCTTAAAAGATTATTGGCATGTCTTGTTTTTCTACATTTTTTTATCATGGTTATGGATTAAATTGTATAAAAAAGTAACGGTATCTCCATCAAAAATTAATCAAAAATTAAAATATACGTTAGGTTCAATAGTTATCTTTTTAATTTTGGCTACCTTAACTGTTGGAGGAATAAGAGGCGATTTTAAACACAGCACCAGACCAATTACTTTGGTTGATGCTAACAGACACATCACAAAATCAGAGCAAGCAGCAATGATTTTAAATACGCCATTTACGCTTATTAGAACCATTAATAAAAATTATTTTAAGCACAAACATTACTATACTAAAGAAGAGCTAAATTCCATTATAAAACCAATAAAACAATATCATTTGCATGATAGTATTCAAGTAGCAAATAAACCAAATATTGTATTGTTTATTACTGAAAGTTTTGCACGTGAATACAGCGGTGCTTTCAATAAACGCTATAAAATTCCTAATTATAAAAGTCATACTCCTTTTATTGATTCTTTGGCTGAACACAGTTTAATTTTTGATAATGCTTTTGCTAACGGAAGAAAATCTATTCATGCCATGTCTTCTGTTTTGGCAGGAATTCCATCTTTTAAAGTAGCTTTTACTTCATCTTCATTTTCTAATCAACCTATACAATCTTTAGTTTCTTGCTTAAAAGATGATGGTTATGATACCTCTTTTTTCCATGGTGCAGCCAATGGCTCTATGGGATTTTTAGGTTTTGGAAATATTATAGGAATAGACCATTATTATGGGATGAATGAGTTTAACAATATGGATGAATCTGATGGTGTTTGGGGAATTTGGGATGAGCCTTTTTTACAATATATGGAAAAAACTATTTCTAAGAAGAAGCAACCTTTCTTTGCTTCGGTTTTTACCTTGTCTTCTCACGATCCTTTTAAAGTTCCTGAAAAGTATGAAGGTAAATTCCCTAAAGGAAAAATTTCAATGCACCAATGTATTAGTTATACGGATTATTCGTTTAAGCAATTTTTTAATGCCGCAAAAAAAGAGCCTTGGTTTAAAAATACCATTTTTGTTTTTACTGGCGATCATACCAATCAGAAATATTACGATAAATACAAAAAAGGAATTAACCGTCATGCTGTGCCTATTTTGTTCTATAAACCCGATAATTCATTAGCAAAAAGAGATACAGCTATTGCACAACAAATAGATATTTATCCAACCTTACTCGATATGATTGGTTATAAAAAACCATTTAGATCTTGGGGAAGAAGTTTAATTGATAAAAATCAAGAGCCTTTTGCTATTTTAAATACAGGAAATGTGTTTCAATTCCTTAAAAGTGATTACACTTTAGTTTTTGATGGAGATAAATCTATTGGAATTTATGCTGCTTCAGATGATGCTTTAGAACACAATCTTATAAAAAGTAAAACTAAAGAAATGAAACGTTTAGAAAGAGAATGCAAAGCCTATATTCAAGATTATATGAATAGAATTTTAGATAAGGAGTTGTAAATTATCTTGGTTCAACTTGTAAATTGCGTTGATGGAAATTTATTAACCACAAAGGCCACAAAGTTTCTACACAAGGTACACAAAGCAGTATGTGATACTGATTCTATTTTAAAATGCTAAATAAATTTGAAATATTTTTTTAGCGTATTTTGATGTTGAATTGGTATCACATTCAACTTAGCGCCTTTGCGAGAGTTTTATTTTTTATTTTGTATGCTTTGAGAGAAATTAATGACTGAATGAAAAAAAAACAGGTAAATAGTCCTATTTTATGAATTATTTATGTCAAAAACGGATATAAAATAAAATAGAATTGTACTTTTGTTCATTGAAACCATTTTTTTGTGTCAGATTATATTCAACAACTTAACGAAGCTCAAAAACAAGCTGTTTTACAGTTAGAAGGTCCTTTGCTTATTATTGCAGGTGCAGGCTCTGGTAAAACACGTGTTTTAACTTACAGAATTGCACACATGATGCAAAAAGGAATTGATCCTTTTAATATTTTGGCTTTAACATTTACTAACAAATCCGCACGAGAAATGAAATCTCGTATTGCCAAAATTGTTGGTAGTTCAGAGTCTAAAAATTTATGGATGGGTACTTTCCATTCCGTTTTTGCTAGAATTCTTCGCTCAGAGGCTGAAAAAATTGGATTTCCATCAAATTTTACAATATACGATACTCAAGATTCGGTGAGGTTGCTTACATCAATCATCAAAGAAATGAATTTAGAGAAAGATAGGTATAAACCCAAACAAGTATTAGGACGAATTTCACAATATAAAAACAGCTTAATTACTGTTAGAGCGTATAATAATAATCCAGAATTAATTGAAGCAGACCGAGAGTCAGGAAGACCTAAAATGGGAAATATTTATGCAACTTATGTAGATAGATGTTTTAAAGCTGGAGCAATGGATTTTGATGACTTATTACTAAGAACCAATGAGTTACTCACTCGTTTTCCAGACGTATTGGCAAAATACCAAGACCGTTTTAGATATATTATGGTTGACGAGTATCAAGATACCAACCATTCACAATATTTAATTGTTAGAGCTTTAGCAGATCGGTTTCAAAATATTGCAGTTGTTGGTGATGATTCGCAAAGTATTTATTCGTTTAGAGGAGCTAATATTCAGAATATTTTAAATTTTAAAAAAGATTATCCTGATGTTAAAACCTATAAATTAGAACAAAATTACCGTTCCACAAAAAACTTAGTCAATGCAGCTAATAGTGTTATTGTTAAAAATAAAACTCGATTAGATAAAGAATTATGGACAAGCAATGATACTGGCGAAACCATTAAAGTTATGCGTACAATCTCCGATGCTGAAGAAGGACGATTTGTAGCAAGTAGTATTTGGCAAAACGCCATGAACCATCAATTAACCTATGATAATTTTGCCATTCTTTACAGAACCAATGCACAATCTAGAGCAATGGAAGATGCACTTCGTAAAAAAGATATTAAATATCGTATTTTTGGAGGTTTGTCTTTTTATCAACGTAAGGAAATAAAAGATGTATTGTCTTATTTGCGCTTGTTGGTGAATACCAATGATGAAGAAGCTTTAAAAAGAGTAATTAATTATCCTGCAAGAGGAATTGGTCAAACCACTATGCAGCGTTTAACTGTTGCAGCAAATCATTATAACAAATCCATTTTTGCAATTTTAGAAAATTTACATAAAATTGATTTAAAAATTAATGCAGGTACAAAAACAAAGCTGACTAACTTTGTTACGATGATTAAAAGCTTCCAAATAGAAGCAAAAACTAAAAATGCCTTTGAAATAACCGATTTTATCATCAAACAAGCCAAAATTGTTCGTGATTTAGAAAAAGATGAAACACCAGAATCGTTGAGTAGAGTAGAGAATATTCAAGAATTATTGAATGGAATTCAGGATTTTGTAGAAGAACAAGAGAAAAAAGAAGATAATAATACCACTTTAGCCTACTTTTTAGAAGATGTAGCTTTGGCAACGGATTTTGATAAAGAAAAAGACGATGATACACCAAGAGTATCATTAATGACCATTCATTTGTCTAAAGGATTGGAGTTTCCGTATGTATATATTGTAGGTTTAGAAGAAAATTTATTTCCTTCAGCCATGAGCTCCAACACAAGAACAGAGTTAGAAGAAGAACGAAGATTGTTCTATGTAGCCTTAACAAGAGCTGAAAAACAAGCTTATTTAAGTTATGCGCAAACCCGTTACCGTTGGGGTTCTTTAAACGATTGTGAACCAAGTAGGTTTATAGAAGAGATAGATGACGAATATTTAGACTATATTGCACCCGAAATTTCTCCCTCAATAAATAGATTTATAAATGATGATATTTTTGGTGAAGTGCCAAAAAATTTAGTAAGATTTAAAAAACCAATAAGTAAACGAATAATGAAGGACAAAACAACAACCATTAGCACACCAAAGAGATTTACAAAATTAACAACAGCTAAAGAGAATACTACCAATACGATAGACGATAAAATTGTAATAGGTTCTTATGTGTTACATGCTAAATTTGGAAGAGGTCAAATAATGGCAATTGAAGGAGAAGGAGCAGATAGAAAAGCAGAAATCCATTTTGAAAAAGAAGAATTTGGAGTGAAGCATTTATTAATGCAATTCGCAAAACTTAGAGTTTTAAAAAGAAAAAAACAATAGTAAAAACACTATTTAATGAACAACTTAACAGGTTACTCACTAGAGTATAATTCAGAAAGAGAGCATTTAATCATTCCAGAATACGGAAGACATGTTCAGAAATTAATCAATCATTGTAAAGAATTGCCAACCAAAGAAGAACGCAATAAAATGGCACAAGCCATTATTGAAGTTATGGGTAATTTACAACCACATTTACGTGATGTGCCAGATTTTAAACACAAACTTTGGGATCAACTTTTTATTATGGCAAATTTTGATTTAGATGTAGATGCTCCTTATGAAGTGCATTCTAAAGAAGAATTAAAAGCCAAACCAGAAAGATTGCCTTATCCTAAAATGGCGAATAAATATCGTTTTTATGGAAATAACATCCAAATAATGATTGATGAAGCTATAAAATGGGAAGAAGGAGAAGAAAAAGAAGCTTTGAATTATGTGATTGCAAATCACATGAAAAAATGTTTTCTAAATTGGAATAAAGATACTGTTGAGGATGCCGTAATATTTAAACATTTAAAAGAATTATCTCATGGTAAAATAGATTTAGATACAGAAAAAATTCAGTTATCAGATGTAAGTGTACTGTATAAAAAACCTGTAAATAAGAACAACCATAAAGGCAAAAAAAATCACAAAAATAACAATCGCAGAAGAAGATAACGTTTAGCGTACCAAACTGCCTACCGAAATTGAAAACTGCCAACTGAACACTGCCAACTGAAAACTGAAAACTGAAGACTAAAAAAAATGAGTACATTTAAAATTCAAGGAGGACATCAATTAAAAGGAGAAGTAACTCCACAAGGAGCAAAAAATGAAGTTTTACAAATTATTTGTGCTACTTTAATGACACCAGAAAAGGTTATTGTAAATAATGTTCCAGATTTAATAGATGTAAATAAACTGATTTTTATTTTAACAAAATTAGGAGTTAAAGTAGAAAAATTAGCAAAAAACAAATATAGTTTTCAAGCAGATGAAGTTAATGAATCTTATTTAGAAACAGAAGCGTTTAAAAAAGACGGAGCATCTTTAAGAGGTTCTGTAATGTTGGTTGGACCTTTATTAGGTAGATTTGGAAAAGGATATATTCCAAAACCAGGTGGAGATAAAATAGGAAGAAGAAGACTAGATACGCACTTTCAAGGATTTATGAAATTAGGTGCGAAATTTAGATATAACAACGATGAGCATTTTTATGGAGTAGAGGCAAAGGAGCTAAAAGGAGCATATATGCTTTTAGATGAAGCATCGGTTACTGGAACTGCAAATGTGCTTATGGCTGCTGTTTTTGCTAAAGGAACTACTACTATTTATAATGCAGCTTGTGAACCTTATATTCAGCAATTATCAAAAATGTTGAATAGCATGGGAGCAAAAATCTTTGGAGTTGGTTCTAATTTATTAACTATTGAAGGTGTTGAATATTTAGGTGGTTGTGAACACACCGTTTTACCAGATATGATTGAAATTGGTTCATGGATTGGAATTGCAGCCATGACAAAATCAGAAATTACCATTAAAAATGTAAGTTGGGAAAATTTAGGACAAATACCAACCGTTTTTAGAAAATTAGGAATTAAACTAGAGCAAAGAAACGATGATATTTATATTTCTGCTCAAGAAAGTTATGAAATTGAAGGATTTATTGATGGCTCTTTATTAACCATATCAGATGCTCCTTGGCCTGGATTTACACCAGATTTATTGAGTATTATTTTAACTACTGCAACACAAGCAAAAGGCTCTGTGTTAGTGCATCAAAAAATGTTTGAAAGTAGATTGTTTTTTGTAGATAAACTCATTGATATGGGAGCAAAAATCATTCTTTGTGATCCACATAGAGCTAATATTATTGGTAATAATTTTCAATCACCTTTAAAAGCAACGGTAATGTCTTCACCAGATATTAGAGCAGGTGTTTCTTTATTGATTGCTGCTTTATCTGCAAAAGGAACGAGTACTATTCACAATATTGAGCAAATAGATAGAGGTTACGATAAAATTGATGAAAAACTACGTAAACTGGGAGCTGTGATTGAAAGAATTACAGATTAGTTTTTTATGGAATTTGATAAAACTTCTAAAAATACCGTTAAAAGAGGAGCAAAAAAAGCAACATATAATAAAGAAGAAATATATGCAATATTAGATTCTTCTGAAATTTGTTCTATTGCTTTTATTATAAATGGTTTGGCATATTCTCAACCAATTAATTTTGGGAGAAAAGAAGATAAACTATACATTCATGGTTCTTTACAAAATAGAATGACTGCTGCTTTGATAGAGCAAGAGGAAGTTTCTTTATCCGTTTTTTATTTAGATTCAATGAAATTGTCTAAGTCGGCTTTTCATCATTCTGTAAATTATCGTTCAGTAGTTGTTATTGGTAAAGTCAGAGAATTAACTTCTGAAAAAGATAAATTAGAAGGTCTAAAAACAATCATTAATCACTTTGTACCTAACCGATGGGAGCACTGTAGAAAACCAAATACAAAAGAACTTCAAGCAACTCGTGTATTAGAAATTACCATTAAATCTGCTTCTGCAAAAATTGCAAATGCTGGTGTAACAGATAATAAAGAAGATGAGCAATTAGATTTTTGGGCTGGAGAAATACCTATTAAAACGATTTGTGATTATCCTGTTGGAAAGAATGAAACCGAACAAGCAAAAGAAATTCCTAAGCACATTTTAGATTTTTATAATAGAAATAAAAACGGATTTTGATTGAATTTTTTACTCTTAGTATTCCTTTAAAATACACCGTTTTATAAATGAAAACAAAAAAAATCTTTATAATTATAAAAAAATCATATTAATAGTTAGTATTTTCATTTTTATAGTTTCTTTAACTCAACCAGCCTATTATATTGATAGAACGGATTATGACGCTTGGTCAAACTCATTTCTATTATTGGTTTTTGGCTGGTTAGGAGTAATGGGTGGTGGAAGTGGATTAGTTTGGTTTGCAAATCCTTTTATTTTAGTTTCGTGGATTTCATTATTCAAAGATGTAAAAACATCTATCATTTTTGGTCTTTTGGCATCTGTTTTTTCATTATCATTTATACTTTTTAAAAAAGTAATTTCAAGCGAAGCACCTGCTTATTCTACGATCACAGAATATAAACTAGGCTATTGGCTTTGGACAATAAGTATTTGTTTATTTACAATAGGTGCAATTTTTATATATTTGAAAAACAATTCAAAAGAATAGAATAATTCACTTATTTTTGTGATATAAAATTGAAAAATGAGTAAAACATTTAAAATACAAGTAGAAGAAAAATTAATCTCAATCGTTAAAAAAGATGAACAAGATTATATTTGTTTAACTGATATGTTAAAAGCAAAAGATGGAAGTTTTTTTATAACTGATTGGTTAAGAAACAGAAACACCCTTGAATTTTTAAGTGTTTGGGAAAAGATAAATAATCCAAATTTTAATTATGGCGAATTCGCCATAATTAGAAATAAATCTGGTTTAAATAGTTTTAAAGTTAGTGTTAAGGAATGGACTGAAAAAACAAATGCAATCGGAATATTCTCAAAAGCAGGAAGATATGGAGGGACTTATGCTCACAAAGATATTGCATTTGAATTTGGAACTTGGATAAGCCCAACATTTAAATTATATTTAATCACAGAATATCAACGACTAAAAGAAGTTGAAACAAACCAATACAATCTTGAATGGAACTTTAAAAGAATAATTAGTAAAGCCAATTATCACATTCACACAGATGCAGTAAAAAATTACATTCTTCCAAAAAAAAATTATGAAAAAAACAAAGAATGGTTAATTTACGCAGACGAAGCAGATTTACTAAACATTACACTATTTGGCTGTACTGCAAAAGATTGGCGAGATGCCAACCCAAAATATGCAAAAAAAGGGATGAATATAAGAGATATTGCTAGTATCAATGAATTAGCAGTTCTTTCTAATTTGGAGAGTATGAATGCTGAATTAATAAAAAACGGAATAGAAAAGGAAAAACGATATTTGAAATTAAAAGAAATCAGCAATTATCAATTAACTATTTTAAATGAAAAAGACTTTATGAAAGCCTTAAAAAAAATGAATGATAAAGTGTATATCGAAAGTAAAACTAAAAAATAAATAACGCTTGCTAACAAGCTTGTATAGTTAATGGCTACTAATTGCTTAACCCAAAGTTAAATTTTTAAACAAAGTTTGGTGCTTAACTGAAAAGTTAGTACTTTTAACACGCCACTAGCCATACAAGTAACCGTTCCTAAAGTTCCACCAATACAGCTTATTTACGCATTAAATTAAGCTATATAAAATTAAAATATGACATCTCATTATAAAGTAAGTTTGGTTTACAAGTTAGTCTTTGTGTCTTAGCTTATTTGCAAGAAAAAGAGTTGATTTAATTCACTCAAATTTTAACAAGAATTTATCATTCAATTGCTTTATATTTGCACTATGATAAGACAAATTGTTTTTTTATTTATTCTTTTGTTTTCTTTAATAGGATTTTCTCAAATAAAACCTAAATTTCAACCAAAAAAAGGAAAATCTTTAGAGTTAGGAAGTGGTGCTGTTTCTAATCGTTTAGGAGATTCTAGGTTAGATAGCCTAGCAAACCGTGATGAGTTTAAAGTGGAATTAAGCAGAAAAACAACCTTTAAAGATTACAAAATTATCCCTTTTGAAAAAGATACAGTGTATGTTGATACTACACTAACTATAAAAAAAGATTACAAATTTAATTATCTACGAAAAGATAATTTTGAGTTATTGCCTTTTCACAATCAAGGGCAAACCTTTAATAAATTAGGATATAATTTTAGTGAAACGCACCTTTTTCCAGAAATGGGAGCTACTGCAAAACACTATAATTATTCTAAGGTAAAAGATATAAATTATTACCAAGTGGCAACTCCTTTTACAGAATTAGCGTATAGAAAAGGTTTGGAGCAAGGGCAGTTTTTAGACGCATTAATTACTTTAAATTTAACAAAGCAACATAATATTTCTTTAAATTATAAGGGTTTACATTCTGTAGGAAAATACAGAAATAGTTTGTCAAGTCATGGTAATATGCGTTTTACGTATCACTTTACAAGTAAAAATGAAAAGTATTATTTAAAAGCACACGTTACTGCCGAAGAATTATATAATGATGAGAATGGCGGTTTAACCGAAGAGTCTATTTATAATTTTGAAAATGATGACAAAGATTTTAAAGATAGAGGAAGATTAGAAACCATTTTTACTAATGCACATAATATTTTAAGAGGAAATAGATATTATTTTGCTCATAATTATCGTATTTTAGAAAAAAAGGATAGTATTTCTACAAAATATGCACTAAAAATTGGACATATTTTTAATTATGAATCAAAGCATTATGAGTTTTATCAATCTAAAAATGACAATTATTTTGGAGATACTTTTGCCTCTACAATTAAAGATAAAAGCTATTTAAGTACATTATACAATCAATTAAATGCGACTTTAAAGTCTGATTATATTCTAGGAGAATTAAAGCTGTTTGTAGAAAATAAGGATTACAATTATCGGTTTAAAAATGTGGTTTTTGTGAATAATCAGTTTATACCTCAGGGCTTAAAAGGTAATGTGTCTTCTGTTGGAGCACAATGGAAAACTTTTTATAAAGGAATTGCTATCAAAGCTAATGGTGCAACTACTTTTTCTGGTAATCTAAACGGAAATTATGTTAAAGCAACTGGTAGTTATACCAAAGATAGTTTGTTTGTGTTAAAAGCAAGTATAATGAATGAAAGTAAGGCTCCAAATTTTAATAAATTACTTAATCAAAGTGCTTATTTACAGTATAATTGGAATAATACAGACTTTAAAAATGAGTTAAAACGGACATTGTTATTTGAGTTAAAATCCGATAAGTTTTTAGACGCTACTGCTCAAATAACGCAACTGGATAATTATACGTATTTTAATGATACTCTTGAAATTGGACAAACAAAACCAGCACAGTATAACGGAACAATAAACTACTTAAAAATTAAAGCATCCAAAGCAATATCCTATAAAAGGTTTACTTTAGATAATACCATAATGTATCAAAAAGTTGCTAACGGAAGTACCGTTTTTAGAGTTCCAGAGTTGGTTACAAGAAATACATTGTATTATTCAAATTCCATTTTTAAAGGAAAACCAATGTTTATTCAAGCAGGAGTTACGTTTAAATATTTTACAAAGTATTATGCAAATGCGTACAATCCGTTATTATCTGAATTCTATCTTCAAAATAAGACACAAATTGGCGATTATCCTATATTTGATGTATTTGTAAATGCAAGAGTTAGAAGTATGCGTTTGTTTTTAAAAGCAGAACATATCAATACCTTATTTAGTAAAAAAACAAATTATTATGCTGCTCCAAATTATCCATATCGTGATTATGTTTTGCGTTTTGGAGTAGTTTGGAATTTCTTTATTTAGAATATTTGATTTCAGCCACAAATTACACTAATTTACACGAATTATTGAAGGTGTTAATTTTCACAGATTGCTATGTTTTTCTATGTGTCTATTGTGGTTTATTTCCCGCAGATTGTGCAGATTTCAGCCACGAATTACACTAATTAACACGAATTATTGAATGTAGAGATTTTCACAGATTACTATGTTTCCCTATGTGCCTATTGTGGTTTATTTTCCCGCAGATTGTGCAGATTTTAGCCACGGA
>CAZYKN010000015.1:2319-13897 GCA_964648135.1 uncultured Flavobacteriaceae bacterium | reverse complement strand
GGTTTCTCGCAAAGACGCAAAGGCGCAAAGTTGAAATGGAAAGTGTGATGTTTTACTTGTTGTTTATCTTGCAAAGATGTTAATTTTTGGGTTGTGGTTTCTCGCAAAGACGCTAAGCTAGGGCTGAAAAGTTGTAATAATAACCTTTAACAATTTGATATTAAATGGTTAAAATTTTATTTAGTATTAAATGCTGTTATTTTATCTAAAATAGTTTTTGCTAATTTATATTTAGATTCAACTGTCCATCCTGCTACATGAGGTGTTAATAGTACTTTATCAGATTGAATTAGATATTTAAAAGCTTTGGGTAAATTATCATCTGTAAAGAAATTTTCAAAAGATAGTTTTTCGTATTCTAATACATCTAAACATGCTCCAAGTATTTTACCACTTTTTAAGTTTGAAATTAAATCGTCTGTTACAATTGCAGTACCTCTAGCTGTATTGATAATATAAAAAGATTTTTTAAATTCAGAAATAAATTCCGAATGAATCATTTTATTAGTCAATGGTGTATGAGGTGTGTGTAAACTTAATACATCTGTTTTTTCTTGAAGTTCTTGTAATGTTACTTGTCTAGCATTCTCATCACCTAAATTGGATTTTATATCGTAAAAAATAACTTCTACATCAAAACCTTTTAATTTTTTAGCGAAAGCTTTTCCCATATTTCCATAACCAATCAGACCTACTGTTTTACCTTCTAATTCTATTCCTCTATTAGATTCACGAAACCATTTTCCATTACGAATTTCTAAATCTGCTTTTTTTAAGTTATTGAAGAGTGATAAAATCATTCCCAAAGCATGTTCGCCAACAGCATTTCTATTGCCTTCTGGAGCAGAAATTAGATGAATACCTTTTTGTTTTGCATACGGAATATCAATACTCTCTAGCCCTGCGCCAACACGAGCAATAAATTTTAAATTGGGAGCTTTATCAATAAAGGTTTTATCAATTTTAAAACGGCTTCTAATAACAATGCCATCAAATTGATGTATATTTTTTTCAATTTCTTGTTTAGAAGAGGTAAAATCTTCAATACATTCAAATCCTAATTTTAGTAAACCTTCTTTTAAAATAGGATGATTGTTATCTGCTAATAATATTTTCATAAGTTTTTATTTTAGTGATACTATGACTTTAAGTCATAGTATCACTAGTTAAATTCATCCCAAGACTCAAGGTTTCGGTGTGAGCTATAAAACTATAGTTTTGAGATAATTTTATTTGGTAAAAGTAAAAAATTATTTAATACCAATTTTATTTTGATGTTGAATTGGTATAATAAAAACCTCACAGGTTTTTAAAACCTGTGAGGTTTAAAAAAAGTCAAACCTTTTTGAGATTTGACTTTTTAATAAATTAAAACTAGTTTTAACTATTCAAAGCTTCAGAACCACCAACAATCTCTAATATTTCACCAGTAATTGCAGCTTGTCTTGCTTTGTTGTATTGTAATAATAACTCATCTCTAAGTTCACCAGCGTTGTCTGTTGCTTTGTGCATTGCTGTCATTCTAGCACCGTGTTCAGCAGCAAAAGAATCACGTAATGCTTTAAACAATTGCATTTTTAATGATTTAGGAATTAGTCCTTCTACTATTTCTACTTTTGATGGCTCAAAGATATAATCTAAATTAGAAGTTGTTTCTGTTTGTGCTTGCTCAATAGGTAAAAAGTTTTCTACTTGAATAATTTGAGTAGCCGCATTTTTAAACTGATTGTAAATCAATTCAATTTTATCAAATTCGCCTTCAGAAAATTTATTCATTATTTCTTGAGCAATAGCAGCGGCATTTTCAAATGTTAAAGTGTCAAACACATCGCTTTTGTTTGCAATTACGTTGTGTGTTTTAGATAATAAATCGTTTGCTTTTTTACCAATTGCCATAATGCTTACTTCCTTACCTTGGTATTTATTGGCAGTAGTAGCAATGGTTTCTTTAATGATAGCAGAGTTAAATCCACCACACAAACCTCTATTAGAGGTTATTGCAACCAATAAAACTTTATTTACCTCACGTTCTTTGGTAAACGCACCACCTAAATCACTATCTAATGTAGCACTTAAATTTTGAAGTAATTCCGTTAATTTATTTGCATACGGACGCATAGCAGTTATTGCATCTTGGGCTTTTTTTAACTTTGCAGCAGATACCATTTTCATAGCACTTGTAATCTGCATCGTTGAACCTATCGATGTAATTCTATTACGTATTTCTTTTAAGTTTGCCATTTAAGTCTTTGGTCTTTGGTCTTTAGTCTTTAGTCCGTTACAATTGACTAAAGACTAAAGACTATTAGTCTAGTTATATTTTGCTGAAATTTCTTTTGCAGCATCAACTAAGATATCAGTAACATCATCAGTTAATTTACCTGATTTTAAAGTTTCTAATGCCTCTTTATGTGTTGCGTTTAAGTAATCAATATAATCTATTTCAAATTCTTTTACTTTATTAACAGGTACATCTTTTAACAAGTTTTTAGAACCAGCATAGATAATTGCAATCTGATTTTCAACAGTCATAGGATCGTTTTGTGCTTGTTTTAAGATTTCCACATTACGTTTTCCTTTTTCAATTACATTTAAAGTTGCAGAATCAAGGTCAGATCCAAATTTAGCAAAAGCTTCTAGTTCTCTAAACTGTGCTTGATCTAATTTTAAAGTACCTGCTACTTTTTTCATAGATTTAATTTGTGCATTACCACCAACACGAGATACAGAAATACCTACATTAATTGCTGGACGAACACCAGAGTTGAATAAATCACCATCTAAGAAAATTTGTCCATCAGTAATCGAAATTACATTTGTAGGAATATATGCAGATACATCACCTGCTTGTGTTTCAATAATTGGTAATGCCGTTAATGAACCACCACCTTTTACCATTCCTTTTAAAGAGTTTGGTATATCGTTCATTCTAGCAGCAATATTATTATCATTTACCACTTTTGCAGCTCTTTCTAACAATCTAGAGTGTAAGTAGAATACATCACCTGGATATGCTTCACGTCCTGGTGGACGTCTTAACAATAAAGAAATTTCACGATAAGCAACTGCTTGTTTAGATAAATCATCATAAACAATTAAAGCAGGTTTACCTAAATCTCTAAAATACTCACCAATTGCAGCACCTGCAAATGGAGCATATACTTGCATTGCAGCAGGATCTGAGGCGTTTGCAGCAACAATAGTAGTATAAGCTAAAGCACCTTTTTCTTCTAACATTTGTACAATTCCTGCAACAGTAGAAGCTTTTTGTCCAATAGCAACATAAATACAATATACTGGTTCACCAGCGTCGTAAAATTCTTTTTGATTGATAATAGTATCAATTGCAACGGTAGATTTACCAGTTTGTCTATCACCAATAATCAACTCACGTTGTCCTCTACCAACAGGTATCATAGCATCAACTGCTTTAAGACCCGTTTGTAATGGTTCGGTTACAGGTTCTCTAAAGATTACACCTGGAGCTTTACGTTCTAGAGGCATTTCATAAGTTTTACCTGCAATTGGTCCTTTACCGTCAATAGGTTGTCCTAAGGTATTTACAACACGACCAACAATTCCATCACCAACATTTAATGATGCAATTCTTTCGGTACGTTTTACAGAAGATCCTTCTTTAATGTTTGTATCCATTCCTAAAAGTACCACACCAACGTTGTCTTCTTCTAAGTTTAATACAATTCCTTCTAATCCTCCATCAAATTCTACAAGTTCTCCATACTCTACGTTTTCTAATCCGAAAACACGAGCAATTCCATCACCAACTTGTAAGACAGTTCCTACTTCGTTTAATGAAGAATCACCATCAAAATTTGATAATTGTTCTTTTAAAATTGCTGATACTTCAGCTGGTTTAATTGTTGCCATATTTATTTAGTCTTTAGTCTTTAGTCTTTGGTCGTTAGACAAAGAAATTCATTAATTTTTTTAAATTTTGAATTTTGAATTAAATCATTCAACATCCAACATTCAAAACTTAGCATTCTATTACATTTTTACTTTATAATCGTTTTTTTCAAAATTTCTTCGCAAATTTCCTAGTTTTCCAGAGATACTTGCGTCGTATTGTTTATCACCAATTTGAAGAATAAATCCTCCAATAATTGATTCGTCAATAATATTTTCTAGTACAGCTTCTTTGTTTGTAACTGCTTTTACTTTTGCTAATACTTTTGCTTTTAAATCGTCTGTTAAAGGGATAGCTGTTGTTACTTTTGCTACATCAACTCCTTGTAATTTATCAAAAAGCATATTGAATTGTTTTGCTACAAAGGGCAATAAATTCAATCGTTTATTTTTAACTAAAAGCTTAACAATTCCATTAGTAATGGAATCGATTTTTGCACCAAACAACTTTTCAATCACCTTTAATTTATCATCAGATTTAGAGATTGGGTTGTTTAAAAAGGTTTGCAACTCTTTACTACCATCAATAGTAGAAGCGATTAAAGACATATCTTTATTGACTTCGGTTGTTTTGTTAGCTTCTTTTGCAAGTGCTAGTGCAGCTTTTGCGTATCTTAATGCAGCTCTATTCATTGTATTAGTTTAAAGTAACATCATTAAGCAATTGCTCAATTAATTTTAATTGTTTGTCTTTATCAGCTAACTCACCTTTCACTACTTTTTCAGCAATATTTACCGATAAATCTCCCATTTGGTTCTTGATATCAGTTAGAGCAGCTGCTTTTTCGTTAGCAATAGCTTGTTTTGTGAGTTCAATTTGTTTGTTTGCAACCGCTTGCGCTTCTTCTTTGGCTTCTGCAATAATATTTTCTTTAATTTCTTTAGCTTCTTTTAATAGCGTGTCTCTTTCAATTCGAGCTTCTTTTAAAACTTTGTCATTATCTGCTTTAATGTTTTGCATTTCTTGACGTGCTTTATCTGCTTCAGCTAAAGCGTTTTTAATACCTTCTTCACGTTCGTTTACGGTATCTAAAATAGGTTTCCAAGCGAATTTTTTCAATAAATACACTAAGGCAACAAAAAGAAGTGTTTGCCATACAAATAATCCTATTGAAAAGTCATTTACTAATTTTTCCATAATTTAATCTTTAAATTTAATGTACATTAATTTAAAAACTAGTAGCAACCAACCGTTACTACTAGTCTTTGTTTTTGAAAGGTCTATCCTACACCAAATAGTGCAGCAAAACCAATACCTTCAATAAGTGCAGCTGCAATAAGCATTGCTGTTTGAATTTTACCAGTAGCTTCAGGTTGACGAGCAATAGCATCCATTGCTGATCCTCCAATTCTACCAATACCAATACCAGCTCCGATTACTACTAAACCAGCACCTACAATCTTTGGAATTTCCATAATATAAATATTTAATTAATTAATGTTCTTGTTTTTAATGTTCGTCATGTTCTTCTACGGCACTTCCAAAATATAAAGCTGACAACACCGTAAATATATAAGCTTGTAACGCTGCTACAAGTAATTCTAAAATGGATAAACCAAAGGCTAAACCAAATGATAATGGACCACCAATCCAACTTTTATAAATAAAAATTAGACCAATAATACTCATTAATACTATATGACCTGCAAACATATTTGCATACAAACGCATGGTGAGTGCAAATGGTTTAATAAAAGTTCCTAATAATTCTATTGGAGCTAAAATAAATTTCATGGGTACAGGAACGCCTGGCATCCAAAATATGTGTTTCCAATAATCTTTTTTAGCTGTAAATGTTGTGATTAAGTAAGTTAAAATAGCTAAAGCTGAAGTGATTGCAATATTACCTGTAACATTTACTCCAAGAGGTGTAAGTCCAAATAAATTTACAAACCATATAAAGAAAAATATAGTTAATAAAAAGCTCATATATTTTTTATAGTGCTTTTCTCCTATATTTGGTATCGCAATTTCATCACGTATAAATAGTACAATAGGTTCAAAAAACCTTCCAGCACCTTTACCAACGCCACCATTTTTTACATACGATTTTGCTAAACCTCCAAAAAGTAAAAACATTAACAATCCTGTTAGCATAATCATGACCACTGTTTTAGTGATAGAAAAATCTAATGGTTGTTCGTTTGATGGAAACCCATGATCATTTAAATGTATTGTTCCAGAAGCATCTGTTTTATAAATATGACCATTTTCATGCGCAATTTTATAGTAACTTCCATTGTCTTCAGCTACAGCATGACCTTCTTCAAATTTAGAAGACATAAATAAATGCAAGCCATTGTCCCATAATATAATAGGTAACGGAATAGATAAATCACCAACAATATGAAAATCATGATTATCTTGTAAGTGATGTTTTATTTCTGCCTTTATTTCGTCTCTTATGCTTAATTTTTCTCCATGTTCAGCTGTATTATGATTTTCATGACCATGTTCTTGCGCAAACATATTCATAGAAAATAAAACGACTAATACGGTTAAAAAATTCTGGATTTTAGTATGCATTTTGCTCTTAAATTTAGCGTTTTTAAATTTTGGGCAAATGTATAATATATAAACGGAATACTAAAATAAATTTACTAGAATTTTAGGGCAAATTCATACTTTTACGATGTTATTCCTGCGAAGGTAGGAATCTTTTGAATTACAGGTATTTATAATCTTAAATAAAGAAGATTCGTTTTGTATTTATTTTTTTTATTAAATTAGATTGATATTAAGATTTCTGACTTCACAAAAAAGATAAGTGTAATCAACTTTAATACAAAGCTATGGTTTGCCTTTACTAAAATTTTAAGTTGTTTAAAAGTTTTCCTAAAAACCCTATTTCAAATAATATTGATATACTATAAGGTATAAAAAAAGCTAAAATTTCTGTTCGTGAAATATGATCATCTATTTTGTAAATAGGAAAAATTAAGATAAAAAATAGTAAAAATTTTAGAATACTAAAGCTGATAAAGATAAAACCAATATGTTTTTTTGTTCGGTCTAAGAAAAAATGAATGATTATAAATAATAAATAAACAAAAAATCCATTTAAAGCATAGGTTTGAATAAGGCGTACATCATATTCTGAAATATTATGTAAATTCAAATAATAATTATGAATATAATAAATGAGTATATATATTACAAGAAACCCTAAGAAGAGTTTGTTTTTTAGTTTTAGCATCTATTTTTTATTGATATTTTGTAATTGTTTGTTAATAGCATATAACGAAATAATCACTCCAAGAATAGATAGTATTAAGGTATATACTTTAATATGATGTGGATATTTACCATCTAACCATTTGCCTAAATAAGTAAATAGATAAATTGTTGCTCCCATTTGAACGGCAATACCTGTAAGTGCTAAATATTTATTAAGCTGTTTTTTCGGCTTTTCCTCCATTGTGTAAATCTTTTACACCACCTTTCATTACACAGGTAACGTTAAATGTTGCTCCTGGAGCTACTGAAAGTTTATCCATGGCTACATCGCCTTGAATGTTTGCAGATTCCTTTAAAGTTAATAAATTTTCTACGGTTAATGTACCAGAAATACTTCCTTCAACATCTGCATTATTACAAATAGTTTTTCCTTTAATTTTTCCTTCTTTACCTATAATAATTCTTCCTGAAGTTTTGATAGAACCTTCAATTGTTCCGTCAATTCTAAAGTCGCCTTCTGAAATGATATCACCTACAAAAGTAGTTCCTCTACCTATAACATTTCTTTCTCCAGAAGGAGTTGGATTGCTTGATTTGTTTTTTTTGTCTGAAAACATAGTTGTATAATATTAAGTTTGGTTGTTTATTTTCCTCTTCCAGGAGGACCTAAATTTCGTTTTTTATTCTTTTTAATTCTTTCAAGCATTTCTTGTTTTGAAGGTAAGCCTTTTTCTTCTTTTTTTTGTATTTTATTCTTTGAGGTTTTCTTTTTAGGTTTATTTGTTTTCTCTTTCTCTTTCTTTTTTGAAGGCATTTTTCCGTTAAGAATATCCAATACTTTAGCAGCATGAATACCTTCTTCTAAATTTGGATAATTTGTTTTTACAAATTTTAAAGCCGTAATAAAAGCTTGTTTACCATCAGTTTTTGCAATGGCGTAAGCTTTTAATAATTCAAATTTTGGAACAATAGGTAAATTTGCAAATGTGATGATCTTTTGCTCACATTCTGTTTTTACATTGGCAAAATCTTCATCTATGTATTTTTGGTATGTTGCCTTGTAACTGTTTTCAGGTGAATTTTCATCACTGGTGTTATCTGCAACAAAATCGGGATTATTAATAAGTTGTGCATATCTAGATTCTGGATAGTCAGTAGTGATTTTTGCTTTGTAAAAATTACTTTTTGGCATATCAAAGCTTTCATAGGCTTTGTATAAATGGTAGTAAGTAGGAAGCAGCATATTTTCATTAGGAGAGAAAGTTAGTAACTTTTCTAGCTTATTGGTTGCCAATTCATCTATTTTGAATTTTTCTTTATAGATTAATCCTAGTTTGTAATACGCATCATTTCGTTGTTTTGAAATACTGTCTAAAACAGCTTCATCAGTTGGAATTTTACCTATATAATATGCAATATCGTATTTTTTTGTTTCATCAATTGTAGCTTCTTTTTCATCTTTGGTTGTAGCAGTTTCATTATCTGATACAGCTTTTTTATTAGATAATCTCCAGTTATCAACTAAAGCTCTTTCTCCCCAAATCTTCTTAAATTCGGCTTGACCAAAACCAACTGTTTGAGCATTGTAAAAATAAAATTTTCCACCTTTTGCACTTTGTTTTGAATTTGGATTAATTAAAGCATTTCCAAAACCAGTAGTGTTTTTATTATCTGCTATATTTTGTAATTCTTGATCTTTCTTTTTTAACGCTTTAATGTACTTATTGAAGAAATCTGTTTGCTCTTCTTTGCTCATTGAGGCTAAATCTAAAATACTATCGTTTTTTGAAGCTAAATTTTCTAAGCGAATCAATTCATCTAAACTTTTACGTTTTCTGATGAGTTTTCTAATTCGTTTAGTATTTTTATTTTGAGTAATGTTGAGTACACTATCATAATATTTACCTGCGTTTAAAAATTCTGTTTTATCAAATTTAATATTTCCAATATTTTCATAAGCAAAACTCTGAATGTCTTTATGGAGATTTTTTGTGGTTAAGGCTTGTTTATAATAGTCTAGCGCTTTATCACCTAAATTATTTATATGATTAATTTTTCCTAATTGATAATAAATAGCATCTAAAAATGGTCTGTTGTCTCTGTTTTTACTTAATTTAATTAAAGAAGCTAAAATTTGAGCTGTACTGTCCGTTTCTTTATTGTAATTTTTAGCTCTTTCTAATTGTGCATAAATTTTAAAACGATAAGGTGCTTTTTTAAATTTTTTTAATTCCTCAAAAGCGATGTTAGAAGAATCGATTTTATGTTCTTTACGGTAAAGCTGACCAAGAATAAATAAATTTCGTGCTTTTTGGTTGTAATTTTTAGTTTTATATAATAAGGTAGAATCTAATAAATTAATCACCATTTGTGTGCTGTCTTGTTCTGTATATGCCATTGCTAAAGCAGTTAAGGCATCATGTTTTGTGCGATTGCTTGTTTCTTTAAGGTCTAAAACTTTGTTTAATTTATAAATGGCTTCATCTTCATTGCCTAATCTGGTAGCGCATTTTGCTTCCCAAATTCTTGCTTGATTGAATAAAGGAGAACTTGGATAATGTTTAATGATATAGGCAAATGTTTCTAATGCAGGTACAAAACGTTGGTCGTAATATCTTGCCTTTCCTAAAAGAAAATACGCATCATCTATTTGTTTGTTTTTTTCTGTTCCACCAATATTCATAGAATGTTTTTGAATGGCTTTTACCGCTTTTTCTTCGGCTTTAGAAAAACCTCCAGCACTTTTACTAGAATTATCAATACTAGGTAAACTTTTTGGTCCTTTTGGACTGCTAGGTAATGCTATTTTATCTTCAATTTTGAGTGGTTCTATGGGTAGGATTTTAAAAAAATCATCTTCATAGTTGTCATCTATTTGTTTTTTTGCAGCATCATAGGCAACCCTACCGTTATACATTACATTGTATTTGGTAGCTGTTCCGTGCATTGCACGGTTTAAAAAACGATCTTTTCTTGTTGAACAACCAAATAACAGTAATAAAATACTTGTTATTATGGTGGTATATATAGCTGTTTTTTTCAATTTTGGAATTTTAAACTTTCTTATAAAACTTTATTTTCTTTAAAATATTGTAAAGCTTTTATTAATTTGTAAAGGTACAAATATATTTAGTTTGTGCAAATTTCTTTTTAAAAATGAAATTACTGTATTTATTCAGCAATTGAACTAATGTATAAACACCAAATAGGTTTACTGCTTTAATTTAGTAAAGTGTAATTTTGTTATTTGTACTATAAAAAAATAGAATTTCTATTTTACCAGTCCTCTCCAGCTTGTTCTTTTAAATCTGCTACAAACTCACGAATATCAGATTCGTTTGTTTTTTTAGAGATGTCTTTCATGTTAGATAATAAATAATCTAAACTTTCTACAGGATTGATTTCCGTTGAGATTTCATCTTCTTCAAAACCTTCAATAGGTTCATCTTCTGGAATAGCAACATTAAAAGTGCCATTTTTTTCAATATGTTGAAAAGTAAGACGAATAACTTTAGCAAGTAAAGGCTGATTCTCTATAACCACCATTTCACGCATCGCTTTTAAATCATCTATAATGGCTTTAGTAACGCCGTTTTTAGCGATTTCAGCTTTAATTTTATCTAATAATTTGTAGTATTGAGTATTTGTCAAAATGTTCCTTTTTATTTGTTTAGGTTGCAAATATAAATAAAGTATTCAGATTATTATTGAATAAACTAAATCATATTTTCTTTATGAGTAAAATTCATACGATGATTTTAAATCATCGTATGAATTTTTTAGTTAATACTCCGTTTTATCCTCTTTTTTACTCCATAATTGAAAAGGTTTTAAGGCAATATCTCTACCATATTGTTGAAAAGGTATTGATCTTTTTTCGTAAGGAAGCGGAATTTCATCATAAATAAATTGATCGTCAAAACCAATATTTGCAGCATCTGCTTGGTTTGATCCGTAATAAACTTTTTTAGGTCTTGCCCAATAAATTGCACCTAAACACATAGGACAAGGTTCGCAACTTGTATAAATAACACAATCATCTAATTGAAATGAGCCTAAGTTTTTGCAAGCATCTCGTATTGCAGTAACTTCGGCATGAGCCGTTGGGTCATTGGTTGAGGTTACTTTGTTATTCCCTTTACCTACAATTTTGCCATCTTTTACGATAACGCATCCAAAAGGACCACCTTCATTGTTTAACATTCCTTTAATAGCAGCATTTACCGCTTCGCTCATAAAATGTTTATGATCATTATTGTTTGATATTGGTTCTAAATTCTTTTCTTCCATATTTTTAGCAGCTTCATCAAGAAACTTTTTATTAAAATTATTACACATGTTTTCAGTTTTCAATTTTCAGTATTCAGTATTCAGTATTCAGTTGGCAGTCTTCAGTTTTTGATGAGTTTCTGATATAAGTTAAGAAAGATGAAGCTTTGAACATTTAAAATTCAACATTTAGCATTCAACATT
>CAZYKN010000015.1:0-2219 GCA_964648135.1 uncultured Flavobacteriaceae bacterium | reverse complement strand
ATTCAACATTTAGCATTCAACATTTAACATTCAAAAATCAACATTCAAAACTCAACATTTAAAGACTTCCTGTCATATCTTCGGGTTTAACCCATTCATTATATTGTTCTTTGGTAACATATCCTAAACGGATGGCTTCTTCACGTAAAGTTGTTCCGTTTTTATGCGCTGTATTTGCAATTTCGGCTGCTTTGTAATATCCAATTTTAGTATTTAAAGCGGTTACAAGCATTAAGGAATTATTTACTAATTCTGTGATACGTTTTTGATTTACATCTAAACCTTCAATGGCATTTATAGTAAATGACAAACAAGCATCACCTAATAAATGAGCAGATTGTAAGAAATTTGCAGCCATTACAGGTTTAAACACATTCAATTCAAAATGCCCTTGCATTCCTCCAACCGTTATTGCTGCATCATTACCAATTACTTGAGCGCATACCATGGTTAAGGCTTCGGCTTGTGTTGGGTTTACTTTTCCTGGCATAATAGAAGAACCTGGTTCGTTTGCTGGTAAAATAAGTTCGCCAATACCACTTCTTGGTCCAGAAGCTAACATTCTAATATCATGAGCTATTTTATTTAAAGAAATGGCTAACATTTTTAAAGCACCATGACTTTCTACAATAGCATCATGAGCTGCTAAAGCTTCAAATTTATTTTGAGCTGTTACAAATGGAAGTCCTGTAAAATCTGCTATTTTTTTAGCAACTAAAACATCATATCCTTTAGGAGTATTTAATCCTGTTCCAACAGCAGTTCCTCCTAAAGCCAATTCTGATAGATGAGCCAAAGTATTTTTTAAGGCAATTAATCCGTGATCTAATTGAGAAACATAGCCAGATAATTCTTGACCAACAGTTAAAGGAGTGGCATCCATTAAATGAGTACGACCAATTTTTACTACATCTTTAAAGGCTTTTGCTTTTGCATCTAAGGCGTTGCGTAACTTCGTAATGTTTGGTATGGTATTTTCCACAACAACTTTATAAGCAGCAATGTGCATTCCTGTAGGAAAAGTATCATTAGAAGATTGCGATTTGTTTACATCATCATTAGGTTGAATAATTTTTTCATCTTTACCAATAACTCTTCCTGCAATTTCTTGTGCTCTATTTGCAATAACTTCATTTACATTCATATTGCTTTGTGTACCAGAACCTGTTTGCCAAATAACTAACGGAAATTGATTATCGTGTTTTCCAGCTAAAATTTCATCACAAACTTGTGCAATTAAATCTCTTTTATCTTCTGGTAAAACTCCTAATTCACAATTAGCATAAGCAGCAGCTTTCTTTAAATACGCAAAACCGTAAACAATTTCTAATGGCATAGAGGCACTTGGACCAATTTTAAAATTATTGCGTGAGCGTTCAGTTTGTGCTCCCCAATATTTATCTGATGGTACTTTTACTTCTCCCATCGTATCTTTCTCAATTCTGTATGACATAATTTTATGATTTTTGAATTATATAACAAATTTACGAATTGTTATAGAATAGAATAAGAGTTTTATCAGTTTTTGTTTATAATATTTAAGGTAACTATTTAGCAATGCTTTCTCTCAAAGATTACAAATAAAATGAAACTCTCGCAAAGCCTTAAAGATGCTAAGCTGAATGTTGTTCTGATTCATAGTATGATAATATCATTTCAAAATAATTTATTTTAAGTTTTTTAACTCATAACTTAGCGTCTTTGCGACTTTGCGAGAAAAAAAGGATATTAGTTAAATAAATTGTTAATAAAGTAGAAAAAATGTTTAAAAAATTAAAAAAAAGATATTACTTTTGTCCTAAAGAATTTAAGATTATAAAATACAACAAATGGATTTAGCACAATTTTCAGGATTTTTAATTTTCCTAACAATATTTACAATGGGTTTTTGGTTAATGATTTTTATTATTTCATTTATTATTCCTTATTGGTTATGGGGAAATTTTGTAGAAAGTAGAAAATTAAAAAAAGAAGCTAAAAAAGCTGTTAAGGCTTAGTTTTTTTGTAGTAAATAGTTTAAAGGTTGTCATTTTTTGACGACCTTTTTTTGTGAAAAATGATATGAAATTTAAAAGATTTAGAAACTAATATCAAATTGAAAATCAAAAAAATTGATGTATTATACTAAATATTAGTTCATTTAGGTATAAATAATTAGATATTAAAATGAATGGCTCAATATTAAATTTGTGTTGATGAACATTTATTAACCACAAAGA
>CAZYKN010000014.1:11664-14433 GCA_964648135.1 uncultured Flavobacteriaceae bacterium | reverse complement strand
CCTTGTGTAGAAACTTTGTGGTCTTTGTGGTTAATAAATTTCCATCAACGTAATTTATAAGTTGAGCCAAAAAAACCTGACTAAGAATAGTCAGATTTTTTCATATTAACCTAATTTACTGTGTTTTATATTATTTTATTGAAAAGCGTTAATCATAAAGCCTTCGTAATTTCCGTACTCCATTTCTAACAAACCTTCAAAATATTTTTTTGCAATTTCATAACTTACATGATTTTCTAATAAGAAAATGGTATTGTAAATATGTTCTATTTTTTTAATAGTTTCTTGAGAAGTAGGATTTGCATTAATGGTAAAAGCAATGTTGAAATTGTTAGATTGATTAGGTGAAAAATGGGAGTTTAACCAAATCGTCTTACCATTGTTGTCTATGTGTTTTATAATAGCAAAGGCATCAACTCCTGTTTCTAAATTGTTTGAAACATATTCTAAAATAACTTTTGGCATTTCAGGATGAAACAAGTTAGTTAGTTTTGTATTCTGTATTTGTTTTGGATTTGTTTTTGTAGCATCACAGAAATCAGTGTTACAAAATTTTATTTTTCCTTTTGTTGTTATTCTACTCTTTAATTGTAAAGAAAAATCTAAAAAATTCGTTTTGCTATTAATTAAGGAAGCGTTGAAATCTGTCAAAAAAGAAAAGGTACTCGAATTTTGCTCTTTTGAAATTTGATTTTGTTTTACTGTTTTTTGGCTTGTTGCTACTTTACTTATCATAATATTTCTATTTTATTTGCAATTCATTTTAAAAATATCAACAAACATACAAATAAATTGTTAATAACTAACAAAAAATGTTAATAAAAAGGTGTAAATTGTTAATAACTTTGTTTGCACAATGTTTATAAATAAAAATATTGTGATATATACATTTTTAAATCAGTATATTAAGTGGTAAATAATAGAATTTAATTTTTTTATTAAAAAATTTGAAAAAATGTTAATAAAGCTAAAAAAGTGTGAATTTGCAATAAATTTAGTCTTTCAATTTTAAGGCTTTTCCTTTTTGTTTATAATTAGAACCTTTAAAATGAGCGGAAAAAGTATATGAATTTTCAGAAATTCCTGTAATTTTTACAATGAATTTCTTTTTATCTAAGTCGGTTTTTGGACTTTTTTTCAATAAACTGTATTCAAAATTATTTTTCCATGTAATATAAAAGGTATCTTTTTTAGTTTGATAGGTTTCAATTTGCATAGAATCGTTTCTAGTTGCAACAGATTCATACTTGCCTTTTTCTAGAATGGTTTTAAAAGTGCCATTTCTCAATTCTTTTGGAGTTAAGTTAGATGGTTTATTACAAGAAATTAGGAATAATAAGAGTAATAGGTAGAGGTACTTCATAATATGAGGATAATATAATTATTGATTGTTGGTTTGTTCAATTCCGTTAAGGAAAACAGTATCAATTTTATTTGAACCAAAATAATATGGTATTGATGCTATGGATTGTACAGGTTTAGTTAGAAGAAGATTAGCTTTCTTACCAATAGTAATACTGCCTAATTCGTTTTCTAAACCCATTGCATACGCACCGTTTAGCGTTGCTGCGTTAATAGCTTCTTCTGGTGTCATTTTCATTTTTATACAAGCAGTGGCAACTACAAAATTCATATTTCCGCTTGGTGTCGAACCTGGATTATAGTCCGTTGCCAACGCCAAAGGCAAATCTGCATCTATAATTTTACGTGCTGGAGTATAAGGAATGCTCAAAAAATAGGAGCAACTTGGTAATGCTACTGGCATTGTTTGGGTGTTTTTTAAAGAGGCAATATCAGTAGTTGTCATTATTTCTAAATGATCAACTGAAAGTGCGTTGTATTTTACGCCTGCTTGAACTCCACCAATACTTGTAAACTGATTGACATGGATTTTTGGTTTTAAACCGAATTGTTTTCCCGCTTTTAAAATAAATTCGGTGTCAGCAACAGAAAAATACCCTGTTTCACAGAAAATATCTACATATTCAGCTAAATTTTCTTTAGCGATGATTGGCATAATTTTATGGACTAATAAATCTAAATAACCTTGCTTGTTATTTTTATATTCTTTTGGAATGGCGTGAGCTCCTAAAAAAGTAGCTTTAATGGTAATAGGATAGTTTTCTTTTAGTCTTTTGATTACTCGAAGCATTTTGAGTTCAGATTCTAAGTTTAATCCGTAACCTGATTTTATTTCAACTGCACCAGTACCTAGACTAATAATTTCTTCAATTCGTTTTTTGCTTTGATGGTATAAATCTTCTTCAGTAGTTTGCGCTAATTTTTTAGCTGAATTCAAGATGCCTCCACCACGTTTGGCAATTTCTTCATAAGATAAGCCATTTATTTTATCTACAAATTCTCCTTCACGATTTCCTGCATAGACAAGATGTGTGTGAGAATCGCAATATGTTGGCATTAAAATTTTATTTGTAGCATCAATTATTTCGGCTTTAGCTATTTTGGGACAATCTTTCATTTCTCCAAAGTTGGTGATTAATCCGTTTTCAACAAGTAGAAAAGCGTTTTTAATACTTGGTAGATTGCTCATTTCTTTTCCTGAGACAAACTTTATGGGTTTTTTACGGATTTGGATGAGTTCTTTTATGTTTTTAAAGAGTAGTTTCATATATTTTTGTTTCACGGAGTTGAAGTATTTTTTACACAGAGATTCACGGAGTTGCACAGAGTTACACGGAGTTTTTTTACTTTGGTTTATGTTTTATTTGTTACACAGAGATTCACGGAGTTGCACAGAGGTACACGGAG
>CAZYKN010000014.1:0-11564 GCA_964648135.1 uncultured Flavobacteriaceae bacterium | reverse complement strand
TTTATGTTTTATTTGTTACACAGAGATTCACGGAGTTGCACAGAGGTACACGGAGGTTTGTTAAAAAAATTTTTGTTAAAATAAGTTTTCTAGTAAGCTGTCATCTACTAAATTAGGTAAAGTAACTTTTAAGTTGCTTGTTCTTTCCATTTCTCTTTTTATTGCAAAAAGTGCTTCATCGTTTCTTGCCCATGATCTACGTGCTATTCCGTTATTTACATCATAAAAAAGCATCTTTTTTAAACGAGTTTCAGCTTCTTTTGTACCGTCTAATAGCATTCCAAATCCGCCATTGATGACTTCGCCCCAACCAACGCCTCCACCATTGTGGATAGAAACCCAAGTTGCTCCTCTAAAGCTATCGCCAATTACGTTCTGAATTGCCATATCTGCTGTAAATTGACTTCCGTCATAGATGTTTGAAGTTTCTCTGTATGGTGAGTCTGTTCCACTAACATCATGATGATCTCTTCCTAAGACTACTGCGCCAATCGCTCCATTTTTTATAGCATCATTAAATGCTTTGGCTATTTTTGCTCGTCCTTCTGCATCAGCATAAAGTATTCTTGCTTGTGATCCAACGACTAATTTATTCTTTTTTGCTTCTCTTATCCATTTAATATTGTCTTGCATTTGCAATTGGATTTCTTTTGGAGAGTTTTCCATTATTTCTTGTAAAATATCTCCTGCAATTTGATCTGTTTTATCTAAATCTTCTGGTTTTCCCGAAGTGCAAACCCATCTAAAAGGACCAAATCCATAATCAAAACACATAGGTCCTAAAATATCTTGAACATAAGATGGATATGCCCATCCTCTAGCTCCTTCTCTAAGGGAAGGAGAATCTTTATCGCAAAACTCTCCATTATCATTTTTATAAATTTTAGCTCCAGCTCTTGAGCTTTCTAATAAAAAAGCATTTCCATAATCAAAGAAGTAAGTGCCTTTTGCAGTGTGTTTGTTAATTGCGGTTGCTTGTCTTCTTAAACTTTCTTGTACTTTTTCTTTAAAAATTTCGGGTTCTTCTCTAATTAATCTGTTGGCTTCTTCATAAGAAATTCCAACAGGATAATAACCGCCAGTCCAAGGAATGTGTAGTGATGTTTGATCTGAACCAACGTGGATAAAAATATCTTGTTTATCAAATTCTTCCCAAACATCAACAACATTTCCAATGTAGGCAATAGAAACAATTTCTTTATTTTCTTGTGCTTTTTTAACACGTTCTACTAAATCTTTTAAATTGTCAACCAATACATCAACCCAACCTTGTTCGTGTCTTTTTTTAGCTGCCTTTTCATTCACTTCTGCTGCAACAGTAATGCAACCTGCGATATTTCCTGCTTTGGGTTGCGCACCACTCATTCCTCCCAATCCAGAGGTGAGAAATATTTTTCCAGCGGAAGTTTCGTTTTCGTTAAGGATTTTTCTAAAGGCATTCATTACGGTAATGGTTGTTCCGTGAACAATTCCTTGCGGTCCAATATACATAAATGATCCAGCAGTCATTTGTCCGTATTGAGTTACGCCTAAAGCGTTGTATTTTTCCCAATCATCTGGTTTAGAGTAATTAGGTATCATCATTCCGTTTGTAATAACCACTCTTGGTGCTTCTTTACTTGAAGGAAACAATCCCATTGGATGACCAGAATACATATTTAGTGTTTGTTCGTCAGTCATAGTAGCTAAATACTGCATAGTGAGTACATATTGTGCCCAATTTTGAAAAACGGCACCGTTTCCACCATAAGTAATAAGTTCTTCTGGATGTTGTGCTACTGCAGGATTTAAGTTGTTTTGTATCATTAACATAATTCCTGCAGCTTGTTGTGATTTTGCAGGATATTCTTGAATTGGTCTTGCGTACAAGGCGTATGATGGTTTAAACCGATACATATAAATACGTCCATAGTCTTTTAATTCTTGCGCAAATTCTGTTGCCAATTCTTGATGCCATTCTTTTGGAAAATAGCGTAAAGCATTTCTAATGGCTAATTGCTTTTCCTCTTTAGATAAAATATCTTTACGTTTTGGTGCTCTGTTAATTCCAGTAGTTGCATAAGTTCTTTTTGGAGGTAACTGATTTGGAATTCCTTGTAAGATTTGTTCTTTGAATGTCATTATTATTAATTTTTATCTCATTGTACTAATGAGTGTTTGATAAAACCATTATTTTACTATAAACTGTCTGTTTTTAACGAAATCAATCATATTATTAATATCATCTTTTAAAAGCCTATCATTTTCTAATTTTTTAACTTTAGTCCTCACCAGTTTAAAATTTTCTTCTAGAACAGGATTTAATTTATGAGGTCTTCTAAATTCAATTGCTTGAGCAGCATACATGAGTTCAATGGCAAAAATTTGGTCTAAATTATTTAAAATCTGATTGAATTTTCTACCAGAAATACTTCCCATAGACACATGGTCTTCTTGTCCTAAAGAAGTTGGAATGCTATCTGCCGAAGGTGGAAAACACAGTGATTTATTTTCTGTTACCAAAGCAGCAGTAGTATATTGAGGTATCATATAACCTGAATTTAAACCACCTTTATCTGTCAATAATCTTGGTAAACCATATTTTCCTTCAAGGAGTAAAAAGCATCTTCTGTCTGAAATATTTCCCAATTCAGCAGTAGCTAAAGCAGCATAATCTAATGCCATAGCTAGAGGTTGTCCGTGAAAATTTCCACCAGAAATAGCTTCGGTTTCACTTAGAATAATTGGATTGTCTGTAACGGAATTCATCTCAATAGTCGCTAATTTTTTAAGATGAAAATAAGCGTTTCTTGATGCACCATGAACTTGAGGAATACAGCGCATAGAATACGGATCTTGTACTCTTGAACACGCTCCATGAGTTTGCATATTTTCAGAGTTTTTAAAGAATTTACGCATCCGTTTGGCTACTTTTATGTTTCCTTTAAAGGCTCGTATTTTGTGTAATTCTTTTTTAAAAGGTGATGCACTTCCTTGATAGCCTTCAATACTCATTGCTCCAGTTAAATCTGCTAAATCTAAGAGGTAGTTCATCTTGTCAAGACCTTGAACTGCATGAGCTAAAATAAATTGTGTTCCGTTAATTAAAGCTAAACCTTCTTTGGCTTGTAAAACAATGGGTTGTAAATTGTGTTTTTTTAAAACTTCTTTTGCAGGAATTATTTTATCATCAATCCAAAATTCACCTTCGCCTAAAAGAGGTAAAAACAAATGAGATAAAGGAGCTAAATCACCAGAAGCACCAACGGAACCTTGTTCTGGAACAACAGGTAATAAATCCTTTTCTATAAAATATAAGATGCGTTCTACTACTTTTAAACGAATACCAGAAAAACCCTGACTTAAAGCGTGAACTTTTAAAATCATCATGAGTTTTGATAATTGTTTATCAATTGGTTTACCAACTCCAACAGCGTGAGTTAGTAATAAGTTTTCTTGTAATTTACTTGTTTGCTCTGGTGTGATTTGTACATCACATAAAGGACCAAAACCTGTATTTATACCATAAACAGGTTTAGTTCCTCTAGCCATAACTTCAACTTTTTTTCTACAAGAAATTATTTTTTTAATGGCTTTATCAGTAAGTTTTGCTTGTGTTTTATTTTGAGAAATTGCAATCGCTTTAGTTACAGTGAGTTTGTCAATTCCGTATTTAAAAAAATTCATTTTAATATATTTTTCACAAATATATAATTACTTTTAATGTATTGCAATACTATTTAACGAATAATTATACAAAAAAACACAAATCAATACCTAATATTATATTATTATTGCAGTCTTAAAATAATGATATTTGAATGGATTTTGAATTAAAAGCAACAGATAAAAATTCTAATGCAAGAGCAGGAGTAATGAAAACCGCTCATGGAGAGATTGAAACTCCTATTTTTATGCCTGTTGGAACAGCAGGAACGGTAAAAGGTGTACATCAACATGAGTTAGAAAATGATATTAACGCAGACATTATTTTAGGAAATACCTATCATTTATATTTAAGACCAACCACAGATATACTTGAAAAAGCTGGCGGTTTACATAAATTTATGAATTGGAATAGACCTATTTTAACAGATTCTGGTGGATATCAAGTGTATTCATTATCAGGTACTAATAAAATTAAAGAAGAAGGTGTTAAGTTTAAATCGCATATAGACGGTTCTCATCATTTTTTCTCTCCTGAAGTTTCTATGGATATTCAGCGAAGTATTGGAGCAGATATTTTTATGGCTTTTGATGAGTGTACTCCTTATCCGTGTGATTACCGTTATGCAAAACGTTCTATGCACATGACACATCGTTGGTTAGAACGTTGTTTAACTTATTTAGATAAAACGCCTGTAAAATATGGTTATGAGCAAACATTTATGCCTATTGTTCAAGGAAGTACGTATAAAGATTTACGTAAACAATCTGCCGAATATATTGCAGGAGTAGGAGCAGATGCCAATGCTATTGGAGGATTATCTGTTGGTGAACCTGCTGAAGAAATGTACGAAATGACCGATATTGTTTGTAATATTTTACCCAAAGATAAACCAAGATATTTAATGGGAGTTGGTACACCTATTAATATTTTAGAAAATATTGCCTTGGGAATTGATATGTTTGATTGTGTGATGCCAACTCGTAACGCTAGAAACGGAATGCTTTTTACCGCTTATGGAAGCATCAATATTAAAAATTTAAAATGGGCAGCTGATTTTTCGCCTATTGATGAAATGGGAATAACTTATGTAGATACAGTCTATTCAAAAGCCTATCTTCGTCATTTATTTAAAGCCAATGAATATTTAGGAAAACAAATTGCGTCTATTCACAATTTAGGTTTTTATCTTTGGCTGACTAGAGAAGCAAGAAAACACATTATTGCAGGTGATTTTACAACATGGAAAAATAAAATGGTTAAACAAATGGATAACCGTTTGTAATTCTTAATGAAAAAACTAGATAAATACATATTGTCAAAATATTTTAAAACCTTTATTTTTACGGTTTTATTGTTGTTGCCAATTGCAATAGCTATTGATATTTCTGAGAAAATTCATAAATTTATCAAGCATGAAGATTTAACAGTTTGGATGATTGCGAAACTGCATTATCTAAACTTTACCATTTATTATACCAATACATTTATGCCTTTGGCGTTATTTATTGCAGTGATTTTGTTTACTTCAAAAATGGCAAGTAATACAGAGATTATTGCCATGCAAAGTGGAGGTGTTTCCTTTCCTAGATTAATGCGTCCGTATATGATTGGAGCAACCATTGTTTTTGTTGTTGCCTTTTATGCCAATCATTTTGTTGTGCCAAATTCTAATAGAGTTGGAGAAAAATTTTTTAGAGATTATATAGCATCTAAATGGAGTATGCGAGGAAAAGATAGAGTAGAAAATGTGAATTTACAATTAAATAATCAGGATTTTTTATATTTTAAATCCTATAATTTAAAGAGTAATCGAGGTGATTATTTCTCGTATGAGCATTTTACAAAAGAAGGTAAATTAGATTATAAACTTACTGCTAGAACAATTACTTATCATAGAAAAAAGAGTTCTTTAAAATTAAAAGATAGTTTAAAATCAAAAGTTGATACATCATACACTTATACTTTAAAAGATTTTAGAAAACGATATGTTTTTGCAAACAGAGACAGTATTGTAAAAGGAAAAACACTAGACACACTGTTTAGTATTAAGCCAAAAGAATTAAAAACGGTTGATTATTTAGCAAAGGAAATGAATTCGTTTAAGCTTAAAAAACAAATAGAAATTGCCGAAAAACGAGGAGTAAAAAACTTAAATCCTTGGAAAGTGGAATTGTACAAACGTTCAAGTATGCCAACATCAGTATTTGCACTGACTATTATTGCAGTTGCCCTAGCATTTAGAAAACGTAGAGGAGGAATGGGAGTAAACCTAGCAATTGGAGTTACTTTAATGTTTTTTTATGTGTTTTTTATGAAAATATTTGAAGTGATTGCAGCATCCTCAACTACAAATCCGTTGCTATTGGTTTGGTTGCCTAATATAATTTTTGGTATCTTAGCGATATTTTTATATTTCCATGCCAAAAAATAATCTAAAATATCAATTACACTTACATTTTATTGTCTTTATTTGGGGTTTTACAGCTGTTTTAGGAAAGTTGATAAGTATTAAAGCCATTCCTTTAGTTTGGTATAGATTGGCAATTGCTACCATTTTTATTTTTTTATATCTTTTAATTAAGCGTGTAGTTCTTAAAATCACTTTAAAACAACTCATTTTTTATCTTATTGGAGGTGTAATTATAGCAGTACATTGGATTGCTTTTTTTTATGCTATAAAAATTTCTAATGTTTCCATAACTTTAGCAACTTTAGCAACAGGTGCTTTTTTTGCCTCTATTTTAGAACCGCTTTTTTTTAAAACAAAAATCAAAGGTTATGAAATATTGTTATCCGTTTTAACCGTTATAGGAATTGCAATTATTTTTAATGTAGAATCACAATTTTCTGTTGGAATAATTGTTGCTTTAATAGCTGCTTTTTTATCTGCATTATTTTCAGTAATTAACGCAACATTTATTAAAAATAATGATGCAGGAGTTATTTCGTTTTATGAATTGTTGTTTGCCACATTATTTATGACTTTTGTTGTTATGTATCAATCTGAATTTGATTTTTCATATCTAGTAATACCAAAACACGATTGGATTTATATCTTCATTTTAGGTTCAGTCTGTACTGCTTATGCTTTAACAGCATCAACAAAATTATTAAAAAAAATTAGTCCGTTTACCATGATGCTTACGGTTAATTTAGAACCTGTATATGGAATTATATTGGCTTTGATTGTTTTTGGAGCTGAAGAAAAAATGTCCACTACTTTTTATTATGGAGCTATTTTAATTTTTATAGGTGTTATCCTTAACGGAATAATTAAATCCAAAAAACAAAAGGATACATAATAATTAGTATCTGATAAATTTAATATAGATGAAGACTGTTTTAAAAAATTGGTTATTAGTTTATTACAATTTGTCTTGTGTTTTATAGTAAAGTGGTCTTTTGTCTTATACCTAATAGCAACAAATAATTAACATCTTTTATGGTTGTTTAAACAAAAAATACTAATTTCGTCTATTCAATTTAACCAAACAATTATGGAATATTTAGATTTTGAAAAACCTATTGAAGAGCTTGAAAGACAGTTAGAAAAATGTCATGAACTTGGTACTGAAAGTGATATTGATGTAAGTAAAACTTGCGCTCAAATTGAAAAAAAATTGACTGAAGCCAAAAAAAATATATATAAAAACTTAACACCTTGGCAAAGAGTCCAGTTGTCAAGACATCCAAACAGACCTTATACCTTAGACTATATCAACGCATTAACTAAAGGAACTTTTATGGAACTGCACGGTGACAGAAATGTAAAAGATGATAAGGCAATGGTTGGTGGTTTAGGAAAAATAGGTGATCAGAGTTTTATGTTTATCGGTCAACAAAAAGGGTTTAATACCAAAACCCGACAATATAGAAATTTTGGAATGCCAAATCCCGAAGGTTATAGAAAAGCCTTACGCTTAATGAAAATGGCAGAAAAATTCAACATTCCTGTGGTTACTTTTTTAGATACTCCTGGAGCTTATCCTGGTTTAGAAGCAGAAGAGCGTGGACAAGGAGAAGCTATTGCACGAAATATTATAGAAATGACCAGACTTAAAGTGCCAATTATCACCATTATTATTGGTGAAGGAGCTTCTGGTGGAGCTTTAGGAATTGGAGTAGGAGATAAGGTGTTGATGATGGAAAACACTTGGTATTCTGTTATTTCACCAGAATCCTGTTCTTCTATTTTATGGAGAAGTTGGGAGTTTAAACAACAAGCAGCAGATGCGCTTAAACTTACAGCAGATGATTTGAAAAAATTAAGTATTATTGATGAAATAATTAAAGAGCCTTTTGGTGGTGCTCACACAAATAGAGAAGAAGCTTTTAAAATTATTGAAAAAGCCATTCTTAAACACTATAACGTATTGAGTAAATTAACCAGTGAAAAATTGGTAACTAAACGTATGGATAAATACGTAAATATGGGAGTTTACAAAGGATAAAATGATGACAGAAAAAGATAAAAAATTTATGATTTCATGGGAAAGAGCTATTAAATTAGGAAGATTAAAATTCTCTTTAGTTTATGGTGCTTTTTTTGGAGTTTTTGTATTTGTTTTTGCAACCTTGTTTTCTTATTTTGTTTTTTACAATAAAGAAGATTATGAGCTTAATAAATTAATCATCAAATTCATTGTATTTTTAATTTTAGGATTTCTATTATCGTATTTTTCAACATGGACAAAAAACAATAAAAAGTATAATAAATTAAAAAACAAATAATTATGTTAACAGGAATCATTTCAATTTTAGGAGGATTAATTGCAGCATCTTCTTATATCGTTTCAAAAAGAGCAGATGCTAAAGAGTATATTGATAAATTAGTTCCTTATCAAGGATGGATTGGTGTGGTGCTTTTATTATGGAGTTTAAAAAATTTATTGAGATTGTTTCGCTATTTTAATACAATGACCTTGCTTTTTGGAGCAATCCAATTTATAGTTGGTTTTTTATTGGCTTATGGCTTACTTACACAATATCTTTTTAAAAATAGTGAAGAAGCAAAAGAAAAAGGACAGCAATTAAGAGCAAAATTATTACAATATCAAGTACCTGCTGGTATTGGTTTGATTGTTTTAGGTGTTTTACGCTTATTAAATATGTTGTAAGATGACTAAAATCCTTTCTTCAAAACAATTACAAGAAGCAGACGAAATAACCATACAAAATCAACAAATACAATCTATTGATTTGATGGAGTTTGCCAGTAAACAATGTTTTGAGTGGATTCACAATAGGTTGCAAGGAAATCCGTTAAAAATTCATGTTTTCTGTGGAACAGGAAATAATGGAGGAGATGGATTGGCTCTAGCAAGAATGTTAACAAAGCATGGCTATAATATAGTAGCTTATATTATTCATTCTGATAAAAAATCTCCAGATTTTTTAACAAATTATAAGCGTTTAAAAGAATTAGGAGATTGGCCAATCATACTAGAAAGTGAACATCAGTTTCCTATTATTTCTGAAAATGATATGGTGATTGATGCTATTTTTGGAATAGGATTGAATCGTTCTCCTAAAGGAATTTATAAACAAATCATTCAGCATATTAACCAGTCTAATGCTTATGTTTTATCTATTGATGTGCCTTCAGGATTATTTATAGATAAATCGATAATAGATAAAGAAAGTGTTGTAAAAGCATTTCAAATTTTAACTTTTCAAACACCAAAACTAGCTTTTTTATTACCAGAAAATGAAGTTTTTTGTACCAATTGGGAAGTATTACTTATAGGATTGGATGAGGAATTTATTAATAATCAAACTGCTAATTTTTTTGTAACTCTAAGACAAGATGTATTGACTTTATACAAAATGAGATCAAAGTTTTCTCATAAAGGTACTTATGGTCATGCTTTACTTATTGGAGGAAGTTATGGTAAAATAGGATCGGTAAGTTTAGCATCAAAAGCAGCATTGAGAATTGGAGCAGGATTGGTTTCTGCCTACATTCCAAAATGTGGTTATCCCATTTTGCAAACAAATGTTCCAGAAGTTATGGTTGAAGTAGATTCAGATAATGAAATACACTACTTTAATTATAAAACAAAAGCAGATGTTATTGGAATAGGAGTAGGTTTGGGAACATCAAAAAAAACACAAGAAGGTTTTGAAAAATTTTTAACTACCAATAAATTGCCTTTAGTTATTGATGCAGATGGATTAAATTTGCTTTCTAAAAATAAAAAATTACTTCAATTATTACCAGAAAATACCGTTTTAACTCCACATCCAAAAGAATTAGAACGTTTACTTGGAAAGTGGAAGAATGATTACGATAAATTAGCGAAAATTAAAAAATTTACGAAGAAATATCCTGTAATAGTAGTAGTAAAAGGAGCAAATACACTAATTGCTTATCAAGAGAAAATACATTTTAATACAACTGGAAACCCTGCTTTGGCAACAGCTGGAAGTGGCGATGTGTTAACAGGAATAATTACAGGTTTAATAGCACAACAATACACTCCTTTTGAAGCCAGTGTGTTAGGAACGTATCTTCACGGTTTAACTGCTGATGTTGCTATGGAAACTCAAACGTATGAAACATTTATTGCTTCGGATAGTATAAATAATATTTCTAAAGCTTTTATTTTTTTGCTTTCACCACCACAACAAGCAGTACAAAAAAACTAATTAAGTTTTAGCTATAAATAAATTTAAACATGGTTAATTTAGTTCTAAATATTATTGGTTTTATATTAATCATAAAATGGTTTAGAAACCATTTAAAAGAGTATAAAGAATTGACTAATAAATTGGATTTTTTTAAATTCAACCGTTTTAAGTCCGTTATCATTACCGCAATATTGGTTTTATTGCCTTTAATTTTTATAAATTTTACAAATTTTGAAGAAAATAACCATTTTAGTAAAGAATATTTGTCTGATAATAAAGCCTTGTTCTCTGTAGTTGTTTCTTTTTTAATATCCTTTGTTTGGCTAATTTATATTTATAGTTTAGATATTTTCAATAAAGAAAAAAAGCGAAATATTATACTAATTATTTTTCTTGCGAGTGTTTTAACTTCTTTTGCAGAAATACCTTATCAGTTTATTCATAGTCTTGGTTTTACCGATGCTAAAAATCCGTTAGACAGTTTTATTTATAGCGTATTTGGTATAGGTTTGATTGAAGAAAGCGTTAAATTTATTCCTTTAGTATTTATTTTGTGGTTTACCAAAGCCATTGATGAGCCGTATGATTATATTTTATATGCTTCTGCATCTGCACTCGGATTTTCATTTGTAGAAAACGCAATGTATCTAAACCAACATGGTCTTGAAATAATTAGTGCACGTGCTTTGTACGCTACGGTTGCTCACATGACTTTCAGTTCTATGATTGCCTATGGATTGTTCTTAATAAAATTTAAAAGGACTAAAATTCCTGCACTAATTGTATTTCTATTCTTTTACTTTTTAGCGATATTTTCGCATGGTTTTTACGATTTTTGGTTAATAAATAAAGCGGTTTCTGCATTTAACGGACTGACGACTATTTTCTTTTTAACAACCGTTCATATTTGGTTTTCTATGAAAAATAATACCTTAAACGCCTCCAATTTTTACAATAAAGAGAAAACAATTAACAATGATAGATTGAAAATATTTTTGAGTATAAGTTTAATGTCTATACTCATGTTTTCGTATGTATTTGTAGCGTTAAAATGGAATAGTAAAGTTGCAAATACCTTTTTTGTGAGATCAGTTTTTGTTTATGGATACATTATCTTTTATCTTATAGCAACCTTGTCCAAATTTAATTTAATACAAGACTTTATAAAACCTTTTAAAATGAGTTTTTCGTATTTAATACCTAGAAAAAAGAGAAAATGACACTAACACTCTTTTTATTGCAAAGGCGCAAAGACGCTAAGCTGTGAGTGAAAAAGCATAAAAAA
>CAZYKN010000013.1:12603-15214 GCA_964648135.1 uncultured Flavobacteriaceae bacterium | reverse complement strand
TGTTGTTGGGTACAATTTACCTGTTCCATAAGGCATTGGCATATCTGGACTTGTGGTTGGGTTTGGTGATAATTGCAACGATTCATAATTGATATTTGGTTGAATACCAATAGATACCTTTTTAGTTAATTTATACGCATAAGATAAACTCACTTGTAACATCATATAATCTGATGTGATATGACCAAAACCATTGGCTGCTTGCGGATAACTAATTGGACTAGAACTGTTCATAGGATTAAAATCTGGTCCAGCCATTGGAGAGTTTTTCTCTTCTGGAAAATCAACTCCAAATCCGCTTACTCCAAAAGCAGAAATTGCATAAGTATGTTTGCTATTAGGTTTTCCAAAAACAAAGCCTAATGCTGGCATAATAGATGTTTTATGTTCATCTTGAACGGTTCCACTTACTGCAGGAGATCCAGACCACATCATACCTGCAGGAACAGATGATGAGAGTTCTGGTGAAGCAAAAAATGCTCCAACACTTAATGAAACTATTTTTTTATCGAATGTTGAAATAGTTGCAGGATTCCAATGGATTGCTCCATTTATATCTAATGGTTGAGCGGTTGCCGCTCCTCCCATAGCCATATTTACTGCTCCTACTCCTTGCATTAAATGACCAGATTGACCGAAGACAACAATGCTTATTAATACTCCTAATAATGTTAAAAATTGTTTTTTCATGATATTGGTTTTATAGTAAAAATTATTAAATTAGTATGTAACCTGAGTTACACAAGGCAAAAATACTGGTAAATTGGAGTTGTAATTATGACATAAATCATACTCTAAAACAAATAAAAAACCTCTCTGATAATTCACTAAAATTCAGAGAGGTATGAGGTCAAAAAAATAAACTTTTTATTCTTTATCAAATAATGCTTTATGAATAAAACCTGCTACTATTGCTCCTAATATAGGTGCAACCCAAAACAGCCAAGATTGTGTAAGGTATTCTCCTCCAGCAAAAATGGCTTGACTCATTGAACGAGCAGGATTTACAGAAGTATTTGTAATAGGAATACTAATCAGGTGAATTAGCGTTAGAGCTAATCCAATAGCAATTGGTGCAAAACCTTTAGGTGCTCTTTCATTTGTACTTCCCAAAATAACCAATAAAAAGAACATCGTTAGTACAAATTCGGCTATAAAAGCAGATTGCATACTATACTTATCTGGCGATAATTGACCATAACCATTTGCCGCAAAACCACCAATATCAGTAAAACCTTCTTTACCAGAAACAATAAGATACAACATAGCTGCAGCTGCAATAGCACCAATTAGTTGTGCTATAATATAACCTGGTAATTCTTTTGCATCAAACTTCCCTCCTGCCCAAAGACCAAAAGAAACCGCTGGATTAAAATGACCTCCAGAAATATGTCCTACTGCAAAAGCCATAGTTAATACTGTTAAACCAAATGCAAGAGCTACTCCTACAAAACCAATACCTAATTCTGGAAATCCCGCAGCAAATATTGCACTACCACAACCTCCAAAAACAAGCCAAAATGTGCCAAAAAACTCGGCGAATAATTTTTTCATTTTTCAAAAATTTTAAGTTAATAATTCGTTAAATATATATAATTTCCTGCATTAATTACACTAAATATTAAAAAACATTTGGTAAATAGTCATTTTTTTTATATGTTTAGAAAATATTTAAATCCAAAACAGTATGAAAACACACAATTTTATTGGTAAAATTACCTTAGAAGAAAAAGTAAATCCACTTAAAAGTAAAAAGTTTCCGAAAGCTTTGGTCATTGATGTGCCTAGTCCGTTAGCCTCATATTATACAAGATTTACTGATATTAAGAAACCAAATTCTATTGTATTAGTTACTAAAAACACAAATTCTTATGAAAAAATATTAAGAGCTAGTAGCACTATAAATAAACGGAAGAATTTGAATTTAGAAGCTGCAAAATGTGAAGTATCTATTGGAAACACCAAGCGTTACGGTATTCGTTTAAAAGGAGTTGGTCGTTATACTCATATTGATGAAATCATGGAAGAGTATGTAAAAGAAGGATTTGATTTTAATTCTAATGCCAGATTAAAAAAAGAAGAAGTTGCCACTCTTAGAGTAAATAAATTCTTTGATTGTGAAGAAGTAAACGATACTATTTTACGCTCTAAAAATGAAAAAGATGAGTACTATTTTAAATTAAACAAACCATTAAAATGGGAAGAGTTTAAAGAAAAAACCAAAATGATTAAACACAATGTAAATGCTTCTGGATATGATATTGCGCAAGGTATTCTCTATAATAAAGGAGAAATAAATGATATTGTAAGAATTATTAAACCAAATATTTCATTAGATTTAGTGAAAGAAATTGAGAAAAAGTATAAACAATAATTTTTAATTGTTATTGTAGGATTTAATAAATTTATTATAGGTAACTATGCTTAAACAAAAATTTTAAAAAAAAGGGGATTTTTCCCCTTTTTTGGTATGTGTTTATTGTATTATATTTGCATTATTCAAAAAATAGAATAAAATTTACCATAATTCCCCTTGAAAAAGGAAAAAGCACCACTTAAAAAGGGTGTTTTTCCTCTTTTACAGCAATTTTAAGCGTTTTATCTTTGTGGT
>CAZYKN010000013.1:2830-12503 GCA_964648135.1 uncultured Flavobacteriaceae bacterium | reverse complement strand
GTTAATGTTATAGTTGTTGATAACTACCAAAAGAATCCCTCTTGTCAAAAAGTCTTTTGGTAGTTTTTTATTGCTGGTATTTATTGTAATTTTGCCAAATAAAATAATAAAGGTGAATACAACTAAAAAACGAGTTATAGTAGGTCTTTCAGGAGGAGTTGATTCTAGTGTAGCAGCTTATTTGCTTCAAGAGCAAGGATATGAAGTCATAGGATTGTTTATGAAAAACTGGCATGACGATTCGGTTACAATTTCTAATGAATGTCCGTGGCTAGAAGATAGTAACGATGCTATGTTGGTTGCAGAAAAATTAAATATCCCTTTTCAAGTAGTTGATTTAAGTGAGCAATACAAAGAACGTATAGTAGATTATATGTTTAGAGAATATGAAATTGGAAGAACTCCAAATCCTGATGTTTTATGTAATAGAGAGATAAAATTTGATGTTTTTATGAAAATTGCTCTTGAACTTGGAGCAGATTATGTTGCAACAGGTCATTATTGTAGGAAAGGAATTATTGATGCTGATGGAGTAAAAACCTATCAATTATTAGCAGGAAAAGATTCTAATAAAGATCAATCTTACTTTTTATGTCAGCTTTCGCAAGAGCAATTAGCTAAATCGTTATTCCCAATAGGAGAATTAACCAAGCCAGAGGTTAGGAAAATAGCAGCTGATTTGGACTTAATTACAGCAGATAAAAAAGATTCGCAAGGCTTGTGTTTTATTGGAAAAGTACGTTTGCCAGAATTTTTACAACAAAAACTACAACCCAAAGAAGGACAAATAATTAGCATTGATGCCAATTCTCCTATCTATAAACAAGCATTACCTAATTTTGAATCAAAAGAAGCAAAATTAGCCTTTTTAGCAAAAAAGTACCAATATAAAATTAATGACGGTAAAGTTGTAGGATCACATCAAGGAGCGCATTATTTTACCAAAGGACAACGTAAAGGGTTGGCTGTTGGAGGAACAAAAGAACCTTTATTTGTGATTGAAACTGATGTAAAAGAAAATGTAATCTATACAGGTGAAGGAAAAAAACATCCTGGATTATATAGAAAATGTTTGTTTATAACAAATGAGGAACTTCATTTTGTGCGACCAGATTTAGCCTTGAAAGAAGGAGCAAAATTAAAAGTAAAAGCACGAATTAGATACAGGCAACCTCTAGAAAACGCAACACTTTATAAAGTAAAAAAAGGTATGTACCTTTTGTTTGAAAATCCGCAATCTGCTATTACTGAAGGTCAATTTGCTACTTGGTATTTAGAAGATGAGTTGATTGGAAGTGGTGTTATTTCTTAATTCAGTTTTTTATTTTGTATTAAATTAATTACAAATTCTTTTGTTAGGACTGCTCCATTTGCATCTTTTCTTATATCATCAAAAGAATAAATAAAATTACATCCTTTTTGATATTCACTACATCCATAAGCTGTTTTTCCTTTAAGAATTATGCCTTTTTTACATTTTGGACAAGAAATTTTATCTGATGAAGACTTTGCGCTAATTTTTGTATTTAATTTTAGTTGAAAGTTATCATCTAAAATAATTATTCCTGCAACTTTTCCTTCTTTAGATTGGAAACCTTTTAAATTAACAGTACTTCCTTTTTTAATTAATCTTAAATATTGATTTTCAGATATTTTTTTATCCATAAAAGTAAAAGGCAATTTAAAATCACACCCATTTTTATAATTACTACAACCAAAAGCGAATTTTCCTTTTAAAATTTTTCCTTTTTTACATTTTGGACAACTCACTGAAGTTATGGTTTCTTTTTTCTCTACTCTTCTCTCTTTTTTCTTTTCTTTCTGATTGTTTTGAGCGGAAATATTTGCGCTAACTTTTTCTGTTCTCACTTCGTAAACTAACTGATCTACCATTTTTTTCATGTTTTTAATGAAAGTACCAGCATTAAAATTCCCTTTTTCAATTTCTTTTAGCTGTTTCTCCCAGCGTCCTGTGAGTTCAGCGGATTTTAATAAATTATTTTGAATGGTATCAATAAGTTTTATTCCTGTTTGTGTTGGAAGCAAATTCTTGCGTTTTCGCTCAATATATTTTCTTCTAAAAAGGGTTTCAATAATATTGGCACGAGTCGATGGTCTTCCTATTCCGTTTTCTTTCATTACATCACGTAAATCCTCATCATCAACTTGTTTTCCTGCTGTTTCCATTGCACGTAATAAGGTAGCTTCTGTGTAATATTTTGGAGGTTTTGTTTCTTTTTCTAAAAAAGAAGGCTCATGTACTCCTTTTTCTCCTTTTACAAAAGTTGGTAGTATATTCGTTTCTTTTTTAGGCTCTTTTTTTTCTTTATTTTTTTGATATTCAAAAACAACTCTCCATCCTTTTTCTAAGATTTCTTTTCCTGTGGTTTTAAAAGTTACTTCTGCAGCTTGACCAATAACTGCTGTGTTTGAGACTATACAGTCATCATAAAAAACAGCAATAAAGCGTTTTACAATAATATCATACACTAATTGCTGATTGTATTGTAAATTCATTTCCACTCCAGTTGGAATAATAGCGTGGTGATCGGTTACTTTTTTGTCATTAAATACTTTAGCTGATTTTTTAATCTTTTTTTGAAGTAATGGATTGGTTAATTCATTGTATTTTTTCAAGTTGCTTAAAATTCCGTTTACTTTAGGATAGATGTCATTAGGTAAAAAAGTAGTATCTACTCTTGGATAAGTAACTACTTTCTGCTCATATAATTTTTGAACCATCTTTAAGGTTTCATCGGCTGAAAAGCCAAATTTCTGATTACAATAGACTTGTAAACCTGTTAAATCGAATAATTTTGGAGCGTATTCTTTTCCTTTTTTCTTGGTTACTGAGGTGATTTCAAAATCGCTTTCTTTGACTTTATTGGCTAATTTTTCGCCATCTTCTTTTTTTAAAAACCGACCTTCTTCACAATTAAAAAGGGTGTTTCTATACAGTGTTTGTAATTCCCAATATGGTTTTGGCTTAAAATTTATAATTTCTTTATGCCGTTTTACTAACATGGCAAGCGTTGGAGTTTGTACTCTACCAACAGATAGTACTTGTTTGTAACCACCGTGTTTTACAGTGTATAATCTTGTAGCGTTCATTCCTAGAAGCCAATCACCAATGGCTCGTGAAAAACCTGCGTAGTATAAATTATCATATTCAGAAGCTGGTTTTAATTTGGTAAAACCTTCTTTAATGGCTTCGGTAGTCAATGAAGAAATCCATAATCGTTCTACTTTACCTTTATATCCTGCTTGGTTAATAACCCATCGTTGAATGAGTTCTCCTTCCTGACCAGCATCACCACAATTTATGATAACAGTTGCTTTATCAAATAAGCTTTTTACAATATTAAATTGCTTTTGAATTCCGCTATCTTTATTCACTTTAGTTAAAAACTTTTCAGGAAGCATGGGCAAATTATTCAAGTCCCAACTTTTCCAATACGGTTTATAATCGTGTGGTTCATACAAAGTACATAAATGTCCAAAAGTATAAGTAACAGCATAACCATTGCCTTCAAAATAGCCATCACGCTTGGTATTTGCACCTAAAACTTGGGCAATTTCACGAGCTACACTTGGCTTTTCGGCAATGCAAACTTTCATTGAGTATCTGTTTTATTTATGAATTGTTAACGATTTTCAAAAATAAACAAATTTATCCATTGTATATGATGTCTTGTCTTAGAAATTAGGGCAAACTCATACTTTTTGTATTTAAGTTGATTTAACTTGTCATTCCTGCGAAGGCAGGAATGACATTGCAAAAGTATTAATTAAAATGATGAAAATTATTTCTTCCTTCCAAAAATCAAATGATAATAAAAGCTAGGTTTTGTTAGTAATTTCTTTTTTTCAACATTTTCCATTGTTCCTATTAGAAATGCGCTAAGTTCTTTATTATTGTTTGATTTTTTAACTAAATAATTAAACAATTTAGGAAAACGGATAAGCTGTTGTAATTTTTTACTCACTTTAAACTCTTTTCCCATTAAACGATAGATTTCTTTATCGTATTTAATATTTTGTTTTGCAGAAAAATCTTGCAACTTAAAGCAATTTGCAATATGAGTTGCTGCTACTCTCCCACTTCTAATGGCGTTTCCTATTCCTTCTCCACTAAAAGGGTCAATTAATCCTGCAGCATCACCAAGCAATAAAAATCGATTTCCAGAAATTTTTCGCTTTGGTTTTCCTAGTGGCAATCCAAAACCTTTTACGGTTTCTAAAGCTTTAGCATCCTTAAAACGATCTTTAAAAGACGGATGATTATTTAGTAAATCTTGCAAGGTTTTTTTAAGATTTACTCTATGTTTTGAAATATCTTTAGACAACATTCCTATTCCAACATTTGCTTGATTGTTTGGCAACGGAAACAACCATAAATAACCAGGAAGTATTTCATTTAAAAAGTGTAATTCTATGTAATTATCTGCATTAAATCCGCTTACATTGCTATAATAAACACGTAAACCAGCACTAAAAAAGCGTTTATCTAATTTATTATTTGATAGATTTTTAGCAACAAACGATTGCGCTCCATCTGCACCAACAATTATAGATGCGTTTAACTGTATCTGTTGCTCATTCTGTGTAAAATAAATGGATGTATTTGTATTAGATGTTTGTACTTTAGTAACTCTTGAATTTTCAAAAATAGTGATGTTTTGGAATTGTTTTAATTCCTTAAAAATAAAAAAATCAAAATCTATTCGCTTGGCTACATAAGCAATTCTTGGTTTATTTTTATACTGAAAAGGAATATCAAATGATTCAGTACTTGGTGCAATAATTTTTACGCCTTTTGTTTCAATTTTGAATGCAAATTGTTTAAACTTTTTTGCTAATTGATTATCAATTTTATGTAATTGATTGGCAACATCTAAACTCAAAGCATCTCCACAAATTTTATCTCTAGGAAAAATTGCTTTATCAATTAAAGCAATCTTTAAATGTTGCTTTGCTAATTGATAAGCACAAATAATTCCTGCTGGTCCTGCACCAACAATAATTGCATCGTATTTATTGGAGTTTATCAAAAGTTGTTCGTTTTTTAATAAAATATTGACTTATTAAGCTTTTAAATTGGTAATAATTCGGAATTTTATTAGGAATTTCTTTCCTTTTTTTTAGGGTTTTAAACAGGTGAAAATACATACTAAAATGAGCTTTAATAATGGAAAAGGTATGCAACGGTTTTAATTCAACTAAATACTTAATTCCTGCTACACCATCTAACATTAAACGAATAAGAACAATACTAAAAACTTTTCCTTTTGGAAGGTTTTTAATCAGCATATTTAGGTTGTTTCTAAAATTTAAAAATGTTTTAAACGGACTTCCTTCATTAAGTGTTGCACCTCCTACGTGATAGACTTTAGACTGTCCGTTGTATTTTACAGTATGTCCTAAATTTTGCGCTCTCCAACACAAATCAATTTCTTCTTGATGAGCAAAAAAATCGGTATCAAAACCCTTTAATTGATGAAAAACGTTTGCTCTAATAAAAAAACAAGCACCAGAAGCCCAAAATATGGTCTTAGCATCGTCATATTGTCCGTTATCTTTTTCTAAAGTGTCAAAAACTCGTCCTCTACAAAAAGGATATCCATAATTATCAATAAATCCACCAGCAGCACCAGCATATTCAAATTTGGTTTTATCTTTATAATCTAAAATTTTAGGTTGAATAATGGCTGTGTTCTTTTCCGTTTTAAACGTTTCAATGATGGGTTCTAACCAATTTTTGGTAACTTCAATATCTGAATTTACCAAAGCATAAATTGTTGCTTCTACCTTCTTTAAAGCCAAATTATAGCCTTGTGCAAAACCAAAATTTGTTTTGTTTTCAATTATTTTTACTGAAGAGAAATTTTCCTTAACAAAAGCAATAGAATCATCATCAGAACCATTATCTGCAACATAAATATCACAAAAATCAGGATTAGAATAACGGATAATGCTTGGCAAAAATTGATCTAATAATTTTTTACCGTTCCAATTTAAAATGACGATGGCAATTTTCATTTAATCATAAATTTATAACTAATATATTGTAAAAATAACTATTAAAAATAAAAAAGACTGTCATTTCTGACAGTCTTTTTAATAATTTTTAAACGTACTATAATTTACGCTTAGCTTTATCTAATTTTGCTTGTGCATCATTTATTTTTTCTTGTTGTTTAAGCATTGCTTCTTTTTTGTCTAAAACATCATTAGGAGATAATTTTCCTTTCATTTCTAATCTTTTAAACTTGCTTTGCATTTTTTCTAATTTACGTGTTTCTTTTGCTACTCTATCTATAGCACTATCAACTTTCTTTTGTAATTTAGCTTTACGCTTAACTTCTTTTTCTAGTTTTTTACGCTCTTTTGCTGCTTTCTTCGCTGCTTTTTCTGTTGCTTTTCGTTCTTTTTCTGCTCTTTTTGCAGCATCTTTTTCTTTTTTTAATCTTCTATCAGCTTCTTTTTTAGCTAATTTCATTTCTTTTGCTGCTCTTTTAGACGCTTCTTTCTCTGTTTTTAATTTTTTCTCAGCAATTCTTTCTTGAGCTTTAAGATTTTTTTCTTTCGCCTTAAATTTTCTTTCTTTTAACTTTTGATCTTTTTTAGCAAGAGCTAATTTTTCTTTTTCACTCTTTTCAACTCTTTTAATTTCTTTTTCTGATTTTTTAGATTGACTTAAAACAGCTCTATTTGATTTTACTCTTCTTTTTTCTAAAGATTTTTCTTGTTTTTTTAAACGATTTTCTTTAGCTCTTAAAACCGCAGTATTTCTAGCTTCAATGATGTTTCCTTTAGCAGATTTTTCTTTAGCTAATTTCTCACGTTCTGCTTTTCTTTTAGCATACATTTCTTTTCTTTTAGCAGCTCTTTCTGCTCTCATTTTTGCCATTTCTGGATCTGGAATTACTTTTCCTTTAAAACCAACAACTTCTCTCTTTTTTGCTGTATTACAAGTAATAGAAACTGACTTGTGCTGATTATTAGGTTTATTACGTGAATTAAAAACTACGTGAAAAGAACTTGTTTCTCCTGGTTTAATTGGTTCTTTTTTCCAATTACTTGGCACTGTACATCCACAACTTCCTTTAATTCTTGATATTAATAAGTCCGTTTTACCTGTATTGGTAAATTTGTAATCAAATTGCACTTTCTCACCTTCCTTAATAGTACCAAAATCAAACATGGTTTTTTCAAAGGTCATTACTGGAGCAGCTGATGGATCTACTTTCTCATTTACTTTTACAGAATTACTTGATATTAATTTCTTTTTATTTAAATTAACTTGTTTAGTATCTTTTTCTTTAGCTAATTTCTCACGTTCTGCTTTTCTTTTAGCATACATTTCTTTTCTTTTAGCAGCTCTTTCTGCTCTCATTTTTGCCATTTCTGGATCTGGAATTACTTTTCCTTTAAAACCAACAACTTCTCTCTTTTTTGCTGTATTACAAGTAATAGAAACTGACTTGTGCTGATTATTAGGTTTATTACGTGAATTAAAAACTACGTGAAAAGAACTTGTTTCTCCTGGTTTAATTGGTTCTTTTTTCCAATTACTTGGCACTGTACATCCACAACTTCCTTTAATTCTTGATATTAATAAGTCCGTTTTACCTGTATTGGTAAATTTGTAATCAAATTGCACTTTCTCACCTTCCTTAATAGTACCAAAATCAAACATGGTTTTTTCAAAGGTCATTACTGGAGCAGCTGATGGATCTACTTTCTCATTTACTTGTGCTTGAGTGTTAAAAGCTATAAAAGCTACGAATAAACTCAAAACTAATTTTAATCTTTTCATTGTTAATTTATTTAATATTATACGTTTTTTATTTTACAAGTTTAATGCCAATCACTAAAATTGCGATACAAAAGTATTATTTTTTTTTGATTGTGAGTATATATTCAGCTTAATTTTATCGCAAAGATGTAAAGGTGCTTGATGGAAATATGATGTTTCTCTCGCAAAGATGCAAAGGCGCAAAGTAGAATGTGAATGAATTAGTTTTATATCAAATTTAGCAGACAACAGATTATTAAACTACGTTTTTTACAGCCTTTCTAGTACGTATAGAACAATAAATAAACCCTCGACCACAGTCGAGAGTTTAAGTAATAAGGTTTGTTAGTTAGTTTGTATTAAAACAACATAGCAATTAATTGTTTTATTAAGCTAACTACAAAAAGAACAATTATTGTAATCATAATTTTTGAGTTTAAATGAATAATATGTTCTGTTTTTAGCGCTAAATCCAAAACTCCTTTTGAATTCATACTGCAATATATAAGGAGTTGGAATGTTAGAAAAACAAAAAATCAATTATTTTTACAAGTAACTATACATTTTTAAGTTTAATTGAAAATGAACGCTTCAAGTGAAAGCATTCTTCTTCAATACAGTTTATTTTTAAAACTAATATTTTGTAAATAGTAATACATTGTTACTTTTGAAGTAGGTTTTTGTAAACTATTTTAATGTTTCGACTGATTTACATAATATTTTTGATGTTTTTTTGGTGTTTGATGATTTTTAAATAAAAAAAACCACAATTATTTTTGAATTGTGGTTTCTCTTTTAAACTATTCATCAAAAAATGATGACTATTTAGTTTGATTTAATTTTTCTTTAAGTTTTTCAGAAATTTCATTATTAACTTTATGACCATATTTATCAAAGAACACATAGTTTTCTTTTTTCTTTAAATAAAAATAATCTTGATTGTTATAATGGATAAAATTTTTATTCTTATCATCTTTTAACTGATAATTAGATTGATGGTCTATATTGAATTGCTTTAAGACTTCTTTTGCCAATTTTAATTCAACTACTTCTCCATATTTATTAAAAAAGGTCATTTCCTTATTTTTTATATTGTAGAAATAGGTTTTTTCTTTAAAAGTTATGTAACCCATTGGATCGACCTTTTTTTCTTTTAAACTATCCTTCACACTAGGTTTCGATTCAGAAAAACGTGCTTCTGCTGTATAATTTCCTTTTACAATATGATTTATTGATTGATAAACTTCATTTTTTTGTGCTAATGACGATTCTCCAATTTTAAAAATAGTTAATTCTTCATTATATGATATTATAACTTGCTCTATTTCTTGTTGTGTATGACTAGAATATGAAACACTATTCGTTTTAGATTTTACAGTAAAATCAATACCTATAATTCTTCTCTCTTTGTTCCTCTCTACATTTTTATACTGAAAATCTATTCCTTGTGATTTTAATTGCTTTTGTAAAAAAATTAAATATTTATCAGTTTGTGCTGGTAATATTGAAAAATTTAATGACAATTCTTTTTTATTATTTTTAAACTTAAAATTGCTTGGAGCTTGTAAGCCGATTTTTGAAATTATAAAATTCATATTTTTTTCATCTAAATAATTAACTAAAAAGGTATTATCATCATTTTTAGAAATTTTTACATTTCTCATAACATTATCGGTTACAGTACTCAAATTATTAACAAACCTTTTCTGTCCTTCAAATTTTGTTTGAATATCAAAACCAACAATCTCCTTATTATGGTTTCTTTTTACATTTACAATTCTAATTTTTGGTGTTTTATCTTTATAATAGGTATTAAATCTTTTAATTTCATTTTGTGAAGTCTTACTATTTAACATAATTGACTTCAAATTGGCT
>CAZYKN010000013.1:0-2730 GCA_964648135.1 uncultured Flavobacteriaceae bacterium | reverse complement strand
TATAAAAACACGGCAATTAACGGAATTAACAATACATACTTTAATTGGTTTAACTTTTTTGTTTGACTTTTTTGTAACATCATGATACGCTTTTTTAATTGTGAATTGAAAAAATTATTACTCAGTGCAAACGATTTTTTTTGAACACTTGCCTTTAACAACAAATATTGATATTTTTTGGGTGTAATTGCTTTATTTTGGGCTTCTTTATCTGCAATATATTCTAAATTCTGAATCAGTTCATTTCTGTAAAACCAAACAAATGGATTAAACCATTGTAGTATCAAAAACACTTGAACAACAATATTATCTATAGAGTGTTTTTGATTTACATGCACTTTTTCATGTGCAATAATATTATTTAGCTCCTCTTTTGAAAATTGATTTCTATTAAAAACAATATAATTAAAAAATGAAAAAGGTGATACTTCTTGATCTGTTTCTACTAAAGTATAGTTTTCTTTTTGTATTTGTTTACTCTTCCTTATTAAAGATAGGAGTGAAAAAAGGGCTATTGTAAATTTCAATAATAAAAATACAATTCCAATAAAATATATTGTTGCAAATAAAAGAGTCCAATTAAAAGACTTCACTACTTCAAGAGGATTTATATTTTGAGTTAAAACTGTGTTCCCAATAAAAGCCTCTTGGTTTATTAAAGTTGGATGAGTTAATTCAACCTCTACATAAATAGGTATAATTAGTAAAGGCAAAAGCAATGAAAGGATAATTCCAATTAAAAAATACCATCTAATAGATTGAAAAAAAGTCTCTTTTTGTAAAAACAATTTGTAGAATAAGTAAATTACACTACTTATTAAAAAGGATTTTAATAGATATTCCATAGTCTTATTTTTTTGATTGATTTTCTATTAATTTAATAATTTCTTTAAGTTCTTCAACGCTAATTTTTTCTTCTTTAGCAAAGAAAGAAACTACATTTTTATACGAATCATCAAAATAATGATGAATGGTTTTTTGCATATACGTTTTTCTATATCGCTCTATACTAATTGCTGGAAAATACTGATGTGTATTACCAAAAGCTTGATGTTTTACAAATCCTTTTTCTTCCATTTTACGAATAATTGTTGAAATGGTATTATAATGTGGTTTTGGCTTTGGTAAAGCTGCAACAACTTCTTTTACAAAGGCTTTTTGAAGTTGCCATAACACTTGCATTATTTGTTCTTCTTTATTAGTAAGTTTTTCCATTTTTTGTTGAATTGTTAATTAAAAACCCTTGAATTTCTGTTTTACAAACTTCCATTACAAGGGTTTTCTCGTTTGCGTTGCAAAGATATAACTATTTTTATAGTTACACAACTATTTTTATAGTTATTTAACTATTTTTATCGTTTTGATATGTATTAAAGGAAAATGTAAAAGATAAATAACTGAAATAATGAGTTATACAAGGTATTTGAAAAAAGCAATATTTTACTTCTATAGAAATAAGCTCATACTATTTCCAAGGCAAATTCATACTTTTTTGTATTAAAAGTGGTTTACTTGTCTTTTCTCCGAAGGCAGAAATCTAAAAATATATTTAATCTGAAATTATAAATGACTATTATTCAAAAGACTCCTGCCTTCTCAGGAATGGCATAACAAAAAGTATGAGCTTGACTTGATACTTTTCCAAATCAAAAATCAATTTTTAACAATAGAATAGTATATTTGCCAAAAAAAGAAAGAAATGAGTGTATTTTATATTTTAGTAGGTTTTTTATTATTGGTCTTTGGAGGTGATTTTTTAGTAAAATCTTCTGTTGGATTATCATTCAAATTCAATTTATCTAAGTTGATTATTGGTATGACGGTGGTTTCTTTTGCTACTTCTGCACCAGAACTTATTGTAAGTTTAAAAGCTGCTTTAAGTGGTTCTGCTGACATGGCTTTGTCTAATGTTATTGGTTCTAATATAGCAAATATTGCTTTGGTATTAGGTTTAACAGCTATGGTTGCTGTAATTTATGTTGATAAAAGTTTTTACAGGTTAAATTGGCCTGCTATGTTATTCTTTTCTTTGCTATTATTTTGGTTTTTAAAAAACGATTTGTTTTTAAGCAGAATAGAAGGAATTATCTTATTCACCCTTTTAATTGCCTTTGTGTATTATATGATTTGGGAAGCCAAAAAACACAAAGTAGAAGCAGTAACAGATTTAGATGATGAAATTGATGGTGATTTAGAACAAGCTGGTTACGGAAAAATATTTTTATGGCTAGCTTTTGGTGCTGCTGCATTGTATTTTGGATCAGAATTTTTAGTTAAAGGAGCAAAAGAAGTCGCTCAAAGTTTAGGTATCTCTGAAGGCGTAATTGGTTTAACCGTTGTTGCTATTGGTACGAGTGTTCCAGAATTAGCTGCTTCAATTATTGCTGCTATTAAAGGTGAGAAAGCCATTTCTCTAGGGAATTTAATTGGTTCTAATATTTTTAATATTGGTTCTGTTTTAGGATTAACTGCAATTATTAAACCTTTAAAAGTAAATCCTATTATTTTACAACGTGATATTTATTGGATGCTTGGTATTGCTTTTGTGTTATTACCTTTATCTTTAATCCCCAAAAAATATAAAATTTCTCGCTATAAAGGAATGTTGCTTTTTATTGCTTATATAGTATTTATTTATATGGCTTTTAAAACTACTCAAGGAGTGTAATTTGCGAGTTTTTTAACACATAGGAACATAGGAAACATAGTGATTTATAAAATCTGTGTAAA
>CAZYKN010000012.1:6903-15246 GCA_964648135.1 uncultured Flavobacteriaceae bacterium | reverse complement strand
TCGTTTCCTTTACTATTGATAATGTATTGCAATGAGGTGATTTTTGGAAATTTTTCTGCAATAGCATTTAACAACAATTCCCGTTTTTCTTTATCTTCTTTAAAAAACTGAATAACGACCATAATTTCACCATTGGAAGAAATTCTAATCATTACAGTTCTCAACAAACCTTCTTGCGCTCTTGGATTGTAAAATTCAAGTCCGTTTTCAATTCCAAAATCCTTAATAAAATTCCGAATTTCATTAGAAGGTGCTTCTTGTAAGTGGCATTTTTCTACATCTAAAATTTTATCCCACATTCCTGCAATGTGAAAACCACAGGCGTTTCTGTTGTCAATTTCATCTTCTGAATTTATTTCTTTATAAGTCAGCCATCGACTGCTCGAAAAAGAGAATTCCATTTTATTTCTATAAAAATAGTGCTTATCACAACCTAAAATAGGTGTGATTTCTGGCAATTCTAAATGACCAATTCGTATTAAATTATTGGTTACTTCTTTTTCTTTAAAATACAACTGATCTTCGTATTTCATGTGTTGCCATTTGCAACCTCCACAATTTTCAAAATGAGCACAAACTGGTTCAGTGCGCCTTTCTGATAATTTATGGAATTTTATTGCTTTGCCTTCAAAATAGGCTTTTCGTTTTTTTCCTGTTTGGATATCTACAACATCACCTGGAACTGCATTCGATAAAAAAATCACTCTTCCATCTGGAGATTTTGCGATGGTTTTTCCTCTTGCTGCAGCATCGGTTACTTCTATGTTTTCAAAAATATAAAATTTCTTTTTTCTTGCCATTTGGCAAAAATAACTAAATTAAAGATTGAATGATTGAAAATTAAAAGATTTATCCTCTTAATCATAACTATTAAAACTCTTTTTCTCGCAAAGACGCAAAGACGCAAAGACACCAAGTTGTGGGTAAAAAAGCATGAAAAACTTAGCATACCCAAATATTTAAATATAAATTAATTTGGAATAATATTATCATACTATAAAATCAAAATAAAATTTAGCTTAGCGTCTTTGCGCCTTTGCGAGAATTTTATTTTTTGAGAGAAACTATTTGAATAGGTATTCTTAGTCTTTAAGCTGTGTTTATACATAAAAATTTTGAAATATTTATATCCTCTTCTTCAAACTTTCAGGCAATGCCTCTTTATGTAATAAAACCGAAATGGCTTTTAGTTTAAAATAAGGAATACTCATATAAATATAACCGTTATTTCCTACTCTTGCGCTTCCGCTTCCCCAAGAATTTTTAACTTTAAAATACAGGTTTCCGTTTTGATCTTCAACCATTCCTGTAATGTGCATTAAATGATCATCTGTAGTATCGTAATTTTCAAATTCTTGTTGTCTAAATTCTTGACTTACTTCTTTTTCTTTTACTATTTGCGTTAAGGCTTTTTTATCATCTTCTTTATGTAATGGTAAAACTGCTAAACCGTATTTTGCAGAAAAATCTTTTTCAGAAACATCTACATCTAAAGCAACCGTATAACCGTTTTTTAAGGCGTGTTTTACGGTGTTTACCATTTCATCTAATGGCACATTAAACATACTTCCGTTAGAAAAATTATCTGGTATATTTAAAACAAAATTTCTGTAAAACGGCACTTGTGTAAAAGAAGTAATTGTTACATAATTACTAGGATTAATTTTTAACGATTTTGCAAATTCTTGAGGTGTATATTCTTTTCCTTCATATTTGAATTTTGAAGGTGTTTTTCCTATTTCAGAATCTAATATTTCCGTAATTTCTTTTTTCCAATCTGGATATTTAGAATGCTTGTCGTTTTTAATATAATTATCTAATATTTCTTTTATTGCAGGTACAATTTTAGCGTGATTGTAAACCTTTTTATCTATCTTAACACCACTAAAAACAAGCTCTGGAACAAGTCCGTTATCTCTAATAGAATTAATTACATCGTGTGCTAAACCACCTTCACTTAACTGTGTTTTGCCTTGACGCATCACATAATTCCACGCTTTATCATCATACGTATTTCTTACGGTAAACATTTCGGAAACATCAACTTGTTTGCCTGTTAGTCTAAAAATTTCACTCTCGATAAAAGAGGATGTTGAGAAGCTCCAACAAGTACCTGTATGATCTTGACTTTTTACGGATGACGCTTCTACATCAATCACATTTTTGAATTTATAATTTTGTTGTGCACTTAAATTTAATCCTATAAAAAGGATAATGATTGGTAGAATTATTTTTTTCATCTTTTATAATTATTTGTTATTGTTATCTTCTGGTGTTTCTTCTTGTGGCGCTTCATCTTCTGGTGCTTCTTCTTCAGGTTCTTCAACATTTCCTCGTTTCCGCAAAGCCAAAACACGTTCTACATTTTGGTAATACCCTTCTTTATTTGGATCATCAGAGGCTATTTTTGTAAATCCGTTTTTGTAATATTTTAACGCTTTTTTGTAATTCTTTCCAGTTTCATAATATCTACCTATGTAATAATCGCCAATTGGAGAATTTGGGTATAATCTATTAATCATTTTTCCAAATTCTTCTAAATAATCACCATCTTCTTTATCTAGAACAATCCCTTCAATAGCATAAATATCTCGTTCTCTAATTTTAATATTTGCACCAAATAAATATTCAATTTCTACATATTTTTTTTCTAAATACTCAATGGCTTCTGGAGGTGATAACTTGGCTACCTTATTTTTAAATTCCTCTTTAGAAATAGCTGAATATTGGTCAAAAATAAAAGCTAACGAACTGGCAATTCCTTGACCTATAGAAGCTTCTTTTGTAGAATTATCAACTTCATCAAAACGATAATTAAATAACTCGTTTTGAGATGATTTTAATAAATTATCAACTTCTACAACTTTTTTATTTCTCGCTCCATTATAAGTTCCAGAAATCATATAATAAAAAATATTTTCTTCAACCGTTGGAATTTTATCGTGCAACATAGATAAAATATCTGGAGCATAACTAGGATTTAGATTAACATACGCTTGAAAAGCAGGCGTTTTTTCAATCATAAAATAATTAATAAAATTTGCTGTTAAGGTGTTTCCAACAATGGTTTTAAAAGGTGAAATACGGTAATTATTATCCATATAGGTTAATAATTCATTTCTAATAAATTTATAAAATGCTGTGCTTTTAGCTGTTGGCATACTGTTTATATTATCGTATTCACAATCTTGATAACGCTCTTTAGGTGAACTTTGGTTTTGGGTAATTCCTACAATAATTTGCTCTGGCGCTTTGTCTTTATTCGCAAATAACTTCGCATTAGCTACATAAATATCAAAAAGATATTCACTATCTAATATAATGGTTAATGGATACACTCTATCTCCATCTTCTTTATATGATTTTGGCACGTGAATTTTAATAATTCGAGAGGCGTTTAATTCTTGAGATGGAAAATCCATTACCTTACTTTTTTGTGCAAAAAGAACACTAGAAATAAGAACAAATAATGGTAATAATAATTTTTTCATTTTGATGTTGGTTTTAAAATCCGAAATATAGTGATTTTTTAAATTACTTATTTATATATTTACATCGAAATTAAATAACTAAAATTATGCCAAAAATAAATTGGAAAACGGTAAAAGAATATGAAGACATTACCTATAAAAAATATAAAGGTGTAGCTAGAATTGCTTTTAACAGACCAGATGTTCGAAATGCGTTTAGACCAAAAACTACTGCCGAATTGTTAGATGCCTTTTTTGATGCACAAGAAGATACGAGTATTGGTGTGGTACTTTTAAGTAGTGAAGGTCCTTCGTCTAAAGACGGAATCTATTCTTTTTGTAGTGGAGGAGATCAAAAAGCAAGAGGAAAAGAAGGTTATGTTGGTCAAGATGGTTATCACCGTTTAAATATTTTGGAAGTGCAACGACTCATACGATTTATGCCAAAAGCAGTGATTGCTGTGGTCAATGGTTGGGCAGTTGGTGGTGGTCATAGTTTGCATGTAGTGTGTGATTTGACTCTAGCAAGTAAAGAACACGCCATTTTTAAACAAACTGATGCTGATGTTACCAGCTTTGATGGTGGTTATGGCTCTGCGTATTTAGCCAAAATGGTTGGTCAGAAAAAAGCACGTGAAATTTTCTTTTTAGGAAGAAATTATTCCGCTCAAGAAGCTTATGAAATGGGAATGGTGAATGCTGTAATTCCTCACAATGAATTGGAAGAAACCGCTTTTAATTGGGCGCAAGAAATCTTAGAAAAATCGCCTATTTCTATTAAAATGCTCAAATTTGCTATGAATTTAACCGATGATGGAATGGTTGGACAACAAGTTTTTGCAGGTGAAGCAACACGACTAGCTTATATGACTGATGAAGCCAAAGAAGGGCGAAATGCCTTTTTAGAAAAACGTAAACCTAATTTTGAGAAGAAATGGATTCCTTAGGAAGACGTTAGACAAAAAGACAAAAGACGTTAGATAATTATTAATATATAATAAATCCTTTCCTTTGGGAAGGTTAGCATGTACGTATGAAAATAATCTGCATAGGAAGAAACTACACAGAACATATAGCAGAACTTGCCAATGAAAAACCTACAGAACCTGTGGTGTTTTTAAAACCAGATTCGGCTATTTTACCAAAAAAGATGCCTTTTTTTATTCCGTCTTGGTCAAATGGTATTCATTATGAAGTGGAAATATTGGTAAAAATTAATCGTGTTGGCAAACATATTCAACCCAAATTCGCACATAAATATTATGATGAAATTGGACTAGGAATTGATTTTACCGATAGAACGCTCCAAAGCAAACTCAAAGCAAAAGGATTGCCTTGGGAAAAAGCAAAAGCCTTTGATGGTAGTGCTATCATTGGAGAATTTTACCCAAAAGACACCTTTGATTTAGAAAATATTTCTTTTCAATTATATAAAAATGAAGATTTAGTACAAAATGGAAATTCCTCTAAAATGCTATGGAAAATAGATGAACTTATTGCGTATGTTTCTCAGTTTTTCACGCTTAAAAAAGGAGATATTATCTTTACAGGAACACCAAAAGGTGTTGGCGAAGTTTTTGAAAATGACGTGCTTATTGGCAAATTAGAAGATAAAGAGGTTTTTAGGGTTAAAGTGAAATAAAACCTACCTATTTCCTGTTTTTCTCGCAAAGACGCTAAGTTGTGAGTAACACCAATTCAATATCAAAATAGAATTGGTATAAAAAGCATGAAAATATTAGTAAACACTAAATGTTTAAAAATAACATTCTAGTGATGACATTATCATACTGTAAATCAGAACAATACCAAATGGATTAATTATTTTAGTCTAAAATAAATTAAACTGCGTAGCATTCACGAACTCAAATTAAAAAATAACAGGTCTTTTTGATATAACATCTTTGCGTCTTTGCGAAACTTTTTACATAGTAATCTTTGAGAGAAACCATTGGCTGAATAGTTTACAACAAACCTTACAACTCATACTGCTTAATCATTATTTTTTCAAACAAACTATCAGGCAATAAAAACTTGATTTTATATGCAATTCGTTGTAAAAATGTACCAATTCTGTATTTTGGTTTTGGTTTAGAAGCGTTAATCACTTTAAAAACTGCTTTTGCCATCACAATTGGCTGTAAACCTTCATCAACTTCATCGTCAATTTGTTTTAATACTTTGGAATAATCTTTTTTATATGCAGAATGCTCCAATAATGGTGTGTGATATCTTCCTGCTGCAATATTGGTTGCAAAATCTCCTGGAGCAACATCAACCACATCAATATTAAATTGTTTGGTTTCTAATCGTAAAGTTTCTGTATAAATGGATAGTGCTGCTTTTGAAGCGGAATAAATTCCTCTATAAGGCAAACCCATATCTCCAGCAATTGATGTTACATTAATTATAAGTCCGTTTTTTTGTTTACGCATTTGTGGTAAAACAGCATTACAAACCTGCATAACACCAAAAAAATTGGTATCAAAAGTCTTTTTCATTTCAATGATTGGTGTATCTTCTAACGGACCTGTAATTCCTTTTCCTGCATTGTTAATCAGTACATCTATTTGTCCTTCATTTTTTACAATGTATTGGATGGTTTTATCAATAGAAACAACATCATTCACATCTAATGATAACAAAGTAAACATTGAATTTTTGCACTTATCAGGATTTCTACTTGTACCATAAACAGTAAATCCTTTTTTATGTAAAAATTCTCCAATGGCTTTACCAATTCCTGAAGATGCTCCCGTAATTAAAACTACTTTTCTCATTGTGCTAAAGTAAAAATAAATATCAATTTGTAATAGATAAATTAAAATATTTCGTAACTTTATATCATCATTTAAATTTTAAAAAAATGAAAAATAGCACAACAAATTGGACAGAAAATGAATTTAAAGCCTATTTATTTTTATATGCCGCAAATGCAGATTACATAATCTCAGACACAGAGAAGGATATTATTGAAGAGCTTATCGACAAAAAGCATTATCATAAATTATATGCTGAATTAGCACACGATAATGATATTCAAAGTATTGAGAAAATTGAATTTAATTTAAAAAAGTTTAATTACACAAAAAGTGAAAAAGAAAGATTGCTTAAAGAACTTAAAGATTTATTTCTCTCTGATGGTGAATTTAATCAGCTTGAAAAAATAATGTTTCATTTTTTAGAACGAATCTTTAAGGCATAAAAAATGGCAAGCTACCTACATCACACCGCTACAACCTAATACCTTTGCTGCGTTCCCGCCCTGGAGGATTCTCAGGGAGCTGGTTGTGTAGGACTTGCCACTGCAAAAGTACAACCTAATTTTTATTACACAATAAAAAATTGAACTATTTTTAAAAAATAATGTTTTAAAATTTCAATTAGTATATTTGCAGTCCATTATATACAGATGAACCAAAAAAAACACATAGCTCACGCTGTAAAGTATGGTGTTATTTTAGCCATACTTAGAGCCTTATTAGATATCTCTATCAAATTTTTTGATGCCAATGCTATGCTATTCAACTTGAGTGCAATTATTGGTTTGGTATTAGAATTTATAGTCGTTTTTTATGCTATAAAGGTTTTTCAGCAAAAAGTTAAAGAAATTACCGTAAAAGACGCAGTTAGAATTGGTGTGATTATGACCATGATAACAAGTGTATTACTGTTTTTATCCATCAATTTTTATCATCCAGAATACGCACAAAGCAAACTGATTGAACTTACAAAAAAAGTGCAACCAGACCAATTAGAAGTTGTACTAGCCAATATTAAACAAGCTAATGAAAATCCAAATTATTTTTCAAATTTTGCAACAACACTTGTCAAATTTATTATGATTGGTGCTGCAATTGGGTTTATTAGTGGATTAATCATTTCAACAAAACAAACAAAAAAAGCTTAAAATGGATTTATCTATAGTTATTCCCTTATTAAATGAAGATGAATCATTACCAGAGTTACACGAATGGATTGTTAAGGTAATGACCAAAAATAACTATAGTTATGAAATTATTTTTGTTGATGATGGAAGTACGGATAACTCATGGAAAATTATTTCTAACTTATCCAAAGAAAATCCAAATGTAAAAGGTATTCGGTTTCAAACCAATTACGGAAAATCTCAAGCTTTAAATGCAGCTTTTAAAACGGCAAAAGGAGAAGTTGTTATTACAATGGATGCCGATTTACAAGACAGTCCAGATGAGATTCCAGAATTGTATCATTTGATTAAAAAAGACAATTTCGATTTAATTTCTGGATGGAAAAAGAAACGCTACGATTCTAAAATCAAGAAAAATTTACCTTCTAAACTTTTTAATGCTGCAGCACGAAAAACTTCTGGCTTAAAATTACACGATTTTAACTGCGGATTAAAAGCCTACAAAAATGATGTTGTGAAAAATGTTGATGTTTATGGCGAAATGCACCGTTACATTCCTGTACTTGCAAAAAACGCAGGGTTTAATAAAATTGATGAAAAAGTGGTTATTCATCAAGCTAGAAAATACGGAACTACAAAATTTGGTATTGAACGCTTTTTTAATGGTTTTTTAGACTTAATTACCATTTGGTTTTTATCAAAATTTGGCAAAAGACCTATGCACCTTTTTGGTTTATTAGGAAGTTTAATGTTTTTTATTGGATTTTCTGCTGCTTTATATATAGGAATTAATAAATTATTAACTGTTTTTTATTTTCACTCAACAGCCAAATTAATTACTGATAATCCGTGGTTTTATATTGCTTTAACCTCTATGATTATTGGAACACAATTATTTTTAGCAGGATTTATTGGCGAAATTGTACTTAGAAATAGTAAAAATCAAGAACGTTATAAGGTTAAAGAAGAGATTAATTTGTGATT
>CAZYKN010000012.1:0-6803 GCA_964648135.1 uncultured Flavobacteriaceae bacterium | reverse complement strand
AAAGTCGTTATTGCCTTTGATTGCCGTCACAATTCAGATACTTTTGCAAAAGGTGTTGCAGATGTTTTTTCTGCAAACGGAATTAAAGTTTTCCTTTTTGAAGCCTTAAGACCAACACCAGAACTCTCTTTTGCCGTTAGACATTTAGGTTGCGATGTTGGAATTGTTCTTACTGCATCTCATAATCCACCAGAATATAACGGTTATAAAGTATATTTTAATGACGGAGCGCAAATTGTTCCTCCTCAAGATGAAGAAATTATCAATGAGATTAATAATGTGGACTTTTCAAATATCAATTTTAAAGCCAATGAGGACTTAATTGAAATCATAGGAAAAGACGTTGATGAAGCTTTTATAAAAGCCTCAATCAACAACGGAACATTTCCAAGCACAAAACAAAGAGAAAATCTAAAAATAGTTTTCACTTCATTGCACGGAACATCTATCACCATTATTCCAGAAGCTTTAAAAAGAGCAGGATATACAGATGTGCATATTGTAGAAGAACAACGTGTGCCTAATGGCGATTTCCCAACTGTAAAATCACCTAATCCAGAAGAACCTGCTGCACTTAAAATGGCAACAGATTTAGCCGAAAAGATAGGTGCAGATATTGTTATAGGAACAGATCCTGACTGTGATAGAATTGGTATTGCCATTCGTGATACAGACAATAAAATAAAACTCCTTAACGGAAACCAAATGTTAAGTATTTTAACTGAATTTCTACTTAAAAAATGGAAAGAACAAGGTAAAATAAACGGAAAACAATTTGTTGGTTCAACTATTGTTTCCACACATTTAGTGAACGATATAGCAGCAAGTTATCATGTAGAAACTAAAGTTGGTTTAACAGGTTTTAAATGGATTGCTAAAATGATTCGTGATGCCGAAGGTAAACAAGAATTTATTGGTGGTGGCGAAGAAAGTTTTGGCTATATGGTTGGAAGTTTTGTGCGTGATAAAGATGCTGTTACTGCTACTTTATTGGCTTGTGAAATTGCTGCAACTGCAAAAAGCGAAGGAAGTAGTTTATATGAAAAATTACTACAAATTTATGTGGATAATAAATTTTATAAAGAACACTTAATTTCTATTGTAAAAAAAGGAATTTCTGGTGCTGATGAAATCAAACAAATGATGATAGACTTAAGAGCCAATCCAATTAAAACCATTGATGGTGAAAAAGTAAAATACTTATACGACTATCAATCATCTATTTGTAAAAACTTATTAGACGGTTCTGAAACTACCATTAAAGTACCAAAATCTAATGTACTTATTTACCAAACAGAAAACGGCACAAAAGTAGCTGCAAGACCAAGTGGTACTGAACCTAAAATTAAATTTTATTTTAGTGTAAATACCAAGTTAGATAAAATTGAAAATGCAAAACAGGTAGAAAATAACTTAGATGCAAAAATTCAACGAATTATTAAAGAATTAGATTTATAAATGAATCACTACTTAAAAAAATTAATTCCATACGCTTTACCGTATAAAAAATATGCTTTTCTAAATATTGCGAGTAATGTGTTTTATGCGCTTTTTAGTACGCTCTCTTTTATTGTACTCATGCCAATGCTTGATGTTATGTTTGGGAGTAGTGAGAAAATCCATATTAAACCACAATTAGAAAGTATTTGGAAAATAAATAAAGATTATTTATCTAATTTATTAAATTATTACACTACTCAAAACACTGAAAAGTATGGTGATTTAAACACCTTATCCATAATGGTTTTTGCTATTATTGTTGTTTTTTTACTCAAAAACTTTTTCAGCTATTTAGCTGTATATTTTATTACATTTTTAAGAAATGGTGTTTTAAAAGATTTGAGAAATGATGTATATAAAAAAACTCTAGAACTTCCAATATCTTTCTTTTCAGAAAAGAGAAAAGGAGATATCATGGCAAGAATTTTAGGAGATGTAGGAGAAATTCAGAATTCATTCTTATCCGTTTTAGAATTACTAGTTAGAGAACCTTTAACTATTTTATTTACCATAATTGTAATGTTTTCAATTAGTGCAAAACTAACACTCTTTGTATTTGTGTTTATTCCTGTTTCTGGATATTTAATTTCTATTGTTGGAAAAGCATTAAAAAAGCATTCCACAAAAGTACAGCAAGAACAAGGTAAATTTTTATCCATATTGGAAGAAACACTTAGTGGTTTAAAAATTATTAAAGGCTTTAATGCGGAAAATAAATTTCAAGATAATTTTAAAAAATCAACAACTAATTTTTATCACTTTTCTAACAGCTTAGGACATCGGCAAAATTTAGCGAGTCCAATAAGTGAATTTTTAGGAATTACGGTAATTGCAGCTTTACTTTGGTATGGTGGTAAAATGGTTTTGATTGATAAAACATTAAATCCAGGTGTTTTTATAGGATATATGGGTTTAGCATATAATATTTTAACTCCTGCAAAAGCCATTTCAAGAGCAAGTTACGGTATTAAAAGAGGTGATGCCGCAGCTCAAAGAGTTATTGAAATTTTAGAAACTGAAAATCCTTTAAAAGATAAAGTGAATGCTATTACTAAAGAAACTTTCAATAAAGAAATAAAATTTGAAGACATTTCTTTTAAATACGAAGACGACTATGTTTTAACCAATTTTAACTTAACTGTTCCTAAAGGAAGTACCATTGCACTTGTTGGACAATCTGGAAGTGGAAAATCAACAATAGCCAATCTTGTTACTCGTTTTTACGATGTAAACAAAGGCAAAATCACCATAGATGGAATTGATATTAAAGACATCACTAAACATTCTTTAAGAGAACAAATGGGTTTAGTTACTCAAGATGCTATTTTATTCCACGATACCATTGCAAATAATATTGCTTTTGGTAAGGATGTTTCCGAAGAAGAAATCATTAAAGCTGCAAAAATTGCCAATGCACACGATTTTATTTTAGAGCAACCTAATGGTTATCAAACCAATATTGGCGATAGTGGTAACAAACTTTCTGGAGGACAAAAACAACGTATTTCTATTGCTAGAGCAATTTTGAAAAATCCACCTATTATGATTTTAGACGAAGCAACTTCTGCCTTAGATACCGAATCTGAAAAGGCAGTACAAGATGCTTTAGAAAAACTTATGCAAAACAGGACTTCTATTGTTATTGCACATAGATTATCGACTATTCAAAAAGCCGATTTAATTGTAGTGATGCAAAAAGGAAAAATAGTAGAACAAGGTACTCATACCGAACTAATCGTTAAAAAAGGAACGTATGAAAAACTGGTCAATATGCAATCTTTAGGATAAAGACAAAAGGTGTAAAAGATTAAGTTTCCACTAATTAAAAATATAAAATGAAAACAATAAAAGCACTCAAATGGCGATATGCTTGTAAAAAGTTTAATCCGAATAAAAAATTATCTGATAAAAAATTAAAACGCCTTAAAAAAGCCTTTAAGCTCACAGCAACTTCTTTTGGTCTCTTTCCATTAAAAATGATGGTTATTGAAGATAAAAAAACAAAAAGTATTTTATTTGAACACGCATATTTTCAAAAACAAATTACAGATTGCTCTCATTTGTTAGTTCTTTGTATTGATACAGAAATAGATAACAAAACTATTGATACTCATTTTGATTTAGAAAAAGAAAAAAGAGGTGTAAAAGAAGAATCTATCAGTAAATTTAGAGAAAACCTTAAAAATGATTTTTCTAAACTAACTTTAGAACAAAAAATACAAGGAGCAAAAAATCAAGCATACATTGCGATAGGAAATTTAATGACCGTTTGTGCCATAGAAAAAATAGACGCTTGTCCTATGGAAGGATTTAATCCTCAAAAATTTGACGAGTTATTAGATTTAAAAGCCTTAAATTTACAGTCTGTTTTACTTTTACCTGTTGGTTATAGAGCAGATGATGATTTTATGAGCGAATTAAAAAAAGTGAGAAAACCCTTAAAGGAAATTGTTATAACTATTTGATAAAATTCAGTATATTTGCATTATACCAATCGGTATAATACCACTTGGTATAAAAACTAAAATAATGGAAAAATCACCTTTTATATATGGAACTACAGTAAGCAGAGGAGCGTTTACAAACAGAGAAGGTGAAACAAAAAAACTATACAACAACTTAACGCAAGGTATAAACACAACCATCATTTCACCAAGAAGATGGGGAAAGTCATCATTAGTAGAAAAGGTGGTTATTAAAATTAAAAAAACAACAACCATTAAAGTTGTATTAATTGATTTATTTTCCGTTTCAAATGAAGAAGAATTTTTAAATATTTTTGCCAAAGAAATAATAAAAGCATCCTCAAATAAATGGGAAGATTGGATAAACTCAAGTAAACTTTTTTTTAAACAATTAATACCAAAAATTAGTTTTGGTATTGATCCTACAAATGATTTTAGTATTAGTTTTGATTGGCAAGAATTAAACAAATACAAATCGGAAATTCTTAATTTAGCAGAAACCATAGCTCTTAAAAAAAATATTCGTTTTATTATTTGTTTAGATGAATTTCAAAATTTAGCTACTTTTAATGATTTTGAATTTTTTGAGAAAAAAATGAGAGCTATTTGGCAACGCCAAAAAAACACAACCTATTGTTTATATGGGAGTAAGCAACATATGATGCAAAACATTTTTAACAATCCATCTAAACCATTTTACAGATTTGGAGACATACTACATTTAACACAAATAAAAACTGAAAAATGGACAGATTTTATACTTGAAAATTTTAAAAAAACCAATAAACAAATTTCTAAAAAGTATGCAAAATTAATTCCATTAATAATGAACAATCATTCTTGGTATGTACAACAATTTGCAAATTATACTTGGCAAAATACCTCTGAGAAAGTATCAAAAGCTGGAATAAAAAAAGCTCTAAATGAATTAATTTATGCAAACCTCCCTCTTTACCAAAGAGAAATAGAACTATTAAGCACAAAGCAAATCAATTTATTAAAAGCAATTTCAAAAAAAGAAAGTAAATTTACAAGTATTGCTGTTATGCAAAAATATCAATTAGGAACACCAAATAATGTGTCAAAAAATATAAAATCCTTAACCAAAAACAATCTTATTCATAAAGTAGAACTAAATCTAGTGTTTTTAGATCCTGCTTTTGAAATTTGGTTTAATCAACAATTTTTTAATAAAAAATACATTCAAAATTTAATACAATGAGCAACGAAATCAGAAACTTAGAACCCAAAGCATTATGGAATAATTTTGCTGACCTAAACGCTGTACCACGTCCTTCAAAAAAAGAAGAAAAAGTACGTCAATTTATGGTTGATTTTGGTAATAAATTAGGCTTGCCAACACAAGTTGATCCTATTGGAAATGTAATTATCAAAAAACCTGCAACCAAAGGTATGGAAAACCGAAAACCTATCGTTTTGCAATCGCATTTAGATATGGTTTGCCAAAAGAATAACGATACGGAATTTGATTTTGATACACAAGGTATTAATATGTTTGTTGATGGTGATTGGGTAAAAGCAAAAGGCACAACGCTTGGAGCTGATAATGGTATTGGTGTAGCTTCTATTATGAGTATCTTAGAATCTAATAACATTGAGCATCCTCAAATTGATGCGCTTTTCACTATTGATGAAGAAACAGGAATGACTGGCGCAATTGGCTTACAAGCAGGTTATTTAGATGGAGAAATTTTACTAAACTTAGATACCGAAGATGACGATGAAATTGGTGTTGGTTGTGCAGGTGGAATTGATGTTACTGCCACAAAAGAATACACTTTAACCGCAACTTCTAAAAATCAAAAAGCGTTTAAAATTACAGTAAAAGGATTGCAAGGTGGACATAGTGGAATGGATATTCACAAAGGTTTTGGAAATGCCAATAAAATGATGAATAGAATTTTATTTGCATTAAGAAATGTTGCTCTAGTTTCAGAAATTGATGGCGGAAGCCTTAGAAATGCCATTCCAAGAGAGAGCAACGCTATTATAGTTTGCGAAGATGAAGACAAAATGGGAGAAATCTACAATACAATTGCAGCAGAAATTAAGACAGAATATGCAAGTATTGAAAAAGATTTAATTATTCAAATAGCCCAAGAAAAACTTCCAGAATTTTCAATGAATAAAAAGGAACAAGAATTGCTTTTAAAAGGAATTTACGTTGCACATAATGGTGTTTTTAGAATGAGTCCAGATATTGAAGATTTGGTTGAAACTTCAAACAATGTTGCTAAAGTACTTGTAAAAGATGGCAATATTAAAATTGGACTTTTAACACGTTCTTCTATTGAATCTGGTAAAATGGATTTAGCATACCAATTACAAAACGGATTTGAATTAGCTGGTTTTAACGTAGAATTAAGCGGTTCTTATCCTGGTTGGAAACCAAATCCAAACTCTGCCATTTTAAAAGTAATGGAAGGTTTATACGAAAAAGTTTTTAATGAAAAACCAAATATTTTAGCCTGTCATGCAGGATTGGAATGTGGTATTTTAGGAACTAATTATCCTAAAATGGATATGATTTCTTTTGGTCCTAATATTCGTGGAGCACACTCTCCAGATGAAAGAGTGAGTATTTCTTCTGTTCAAAAATACTGGCCTTATTTATTAGAAACTTTAAAAAATATTCCTTTAAAGGATTAATACATACTCTTAACTAAAAAAAGACGACCAATAGGTTGTCTTTTTTTATACGGTAAATTTAACTCACTATCAAAGGTGTAAATGTAGGTTAAAATATAACATCCCAAAGTTCATCATTGTCCAATTTAATTGTTTAATTTTTAGTCAACCTATTTCAGGAATATATAG
>CAZYKN010000011.1:0-15417 GCA_964648135.1 uncultured Flavobacteriaceae bacterium | reverse complement strand
ATTAATTCAATAAATTCATCAAATAAATAAGAGGAATCGTGTGGTCCTGGACTAGCTTCAGGATGATATTGAACAGAAAAACACGGTTTATTTTTCATATACATTCCTGCTAAGGTATCATCATTAAGATGTAAATGTGTTATTTCAAATTCTTGATGATTTTCCACTTGTTGTTTATCTACTACAAAACCATGATTTTGAGATGTTACTTCTGCTTTACCTGTTTTTAAGTTAATTACAGGATGATTAATACCTCGATGACCATTGTGCATTTTATAGGTTTTAATTCCGTTTGCTTGAGCAATTACCTGATGACCTAAACAAATTCCAAACAATGGCAATTCTCTTTTAATGATCTCTTTGGCTAAATTTTGCGCATCAATTAAAGGTTCTGGATCACCTGGACCGTTAGATAAAAAATATCCATCAGCTTTAAAATCTTGCATTTCACTAAAAGAGGTATTGTAAGGGAATACTTTTATATAACAATCCCTTTTTTCTAAATTTTTAAGAATATTTTGTTTAATCCCAATATCCAAAGCAGCAATTTTATATGTTGCCTTTTTATTACCAACATAATAAGGTTTATCAGTCGATACTTTTGAGGCAAGTTCTAAACCAATCATAGAAGGCATTTTGTCTAAAATTAATTTTAACTCTTCTATCGTAGAATTATCAGTAGAAATAACGGCATTCATTGCGCCTTTATTACGAATATGGCTCACTAAGGCACGAGTATCAACTTCAGCAACAGCAACAATCTGTTGTTTATTAAAATAATTAAAAAGAGTGTCCTCTGAATCTACTCTAGAATGATTGAAACTAAAATTTTTACAAATCAATCCTGAAATTTTAACACTATTTGACTCTACTTCTTTATCATTCACTCCATAGTTGCCAATATGAGCATTGGTAGTAACCATTAGTTGTCCGTAATAAGAAGGATCCGTAAAAATTTCTTGATAACCTGTCATACCAGTATTAAAGCAAACTTCACCAGTAACATGACCTTGAATACCAATAGATTTACCATAAAATTGTGTTCCATCTTCTAATAATATAATTGCTTTGGTATTCATATTAAGTAAATTAAAGTTATACAAAAATAAAAAAGACAAACTATCATCTAGTTTGTCTTTTTAAATATTTATTGAATGTTTATTAACATTTTATTCTTCCTCATTGGATTTAGTTTCAGTAACTGGAGTAGTCGCTTTTTTACCACCTCTACGTCTAGTTTTCTTTTTCTTTTTACCATTTGGATTGTAAATTTCGTTGTAATCAACTAATTCTACCATGGCCATTTCTGCATTATCACCTTGACGATTACCTACTTTTATAATACGAATATAACCTCCAGGTCTATCAGCTACTTTTACTGCAACATCTCTAAACAATTCAGTTACTACAGCTTTTTGTTTTAAATATTTAAAAACAATACGTCTGTTGTGTGTAGTATCTTCTTTAGATTTAGTAATTAAAGGCTCAATGTACTGACGAACAGCTTTAGCTTTAGCTACTGTAGTAAAAATACGTTTGTGTTCAATAATAGAACAAGCCATATTAGATAACATTGCCTTTCTATGCGCAGTTTTTCTACTTAAATGATTAAATTTCTTTCCGTGTCTCATTTTCTTATAGTCTTTGGTTTTTGGTCATGAATTAAAAATCAATTTCCAAAAATATCTTATTTATTCTTTATCTAATTTATATTTACTTAAATCCATTCCAAAAGTTAAGCCTTTAACGTTTACAAGTTCATCTAATTCTGTCAATGATTTTTTACCGAAATTTCTAAATTTCATCAAATCATTTTTATTAAAAGAAACTAAATCACCTAAAGTATCAACTTCTGCAGCTTTTAAACAATTTAAAGCTCTTACTGATAAATCTAAATCAGTTAAACGAGTTTTAAGTAATTGTCTCATGTGAAGAGATTCTTCATCATAAGATTCTGTTTGAGCAATTTCATCAGCTTCTAAAGTAATACGCTCATCAGAGAATAACATAAAGTGATGAATTAAAATTTTTGCTGCTTCGGTTAAAGCGTCTTGAGGAGTAATTGAACCATCAGTATCAATATCAAAAACTAATTTTTCATAATCCGTTTTTTGTTCCACACGAAAGTTTTCCACTGCGTATTTTACATTTTTAATAGGAGTATAAATAGAGTCGATATAAATTGTTCCTAATGGAGCAGAAACCTTTTTATTATCTTCTGCTAAAACAAATCCTCTACCTTTTTCAATAGTAAATTCAATATCTAACTTAACAGATTTTTCCATATTACAAATAACAAGCTCAGGATTTAATACTTGAAAACCTGAAATAAAGTTTTGAAAATCTCCAGCAGTTAATTGTTCTTGTTTACTAACAGAAACAGTAACAGTTTCGTTTTCTGTATCAGCAATTTGACGTTTAAAACGGATTTGTTTTAAATTCAAAATAATTTCAGTAACATCTTCTACAACACCTTTGATGGTAGAAAATTCATGTTCAACACCATCCATTCTTAATGAAGTGATAGCGAAACCTTCTAAAGAAGATAAAAGTACTCTTCTTAAAGCATTTCCAACTGTAAGTCCAAAACCTGGTTCAAGAGGTCTAAACTCAAATCTACCTGAAAAATCAGATGATTCAACTAAAATTACTTTGTCTGGTTTTTGAAAATTTAATATAGCCATAAATTTGTCTATTATCTAGGTTTATTTAGAGTACAACTCTACAATAAATTGTTCGTTAATATTTTCTGGTATTTGAATTCTTTCAGGAACTTTTACAAAAGCACCTGTTAAGTTATCAGCATTAAAAGTAAGCCATTCATACACAGCCGAATTTTTAGCTAAAGAATCATTAATAACAACCAATGATTTAGATTTTTCTCTAACAGAAATAACATCACCTTCTTTTAAAGAATACGAAGGAATGTTTACTATTTCTCCATTTACAGTAATGTGTCTATGAGAAACTAATTGACGAGCTCCATTTCTAGAAGCTGCTAATCCCATTCTAAAAACAACATTATCTAATCTTGATTCACAAAGTTGTAATAAAATTTCACCTGTAATTCCAGATGAAGCAGAAGCTTTTTTAAATAAATTACGAAATTGTCTTTCTAAAATTCCATAAGTATATTTTGCTTTTTGTTTTTCTTGTAACTGCATAGCGTATTCAGATTTTTTTCCTCTACGTCTATTGTTACCGTGTTGTCCTGGAGGATAATTTCTTTTATCGAAATTTTTATCATCTCCATAAATAGCTTCTCCAAATTTACGAGCTATTTTAGTTTTTGGTCCTGTATATCTTGCCATTTTGTGTTTATTATAAAGGGATTATGAATTAAGGCTAAACTCCTTCGATAATCGTATTCCTTTAATTATTATTAAAATTATACAACTAAGTCTTTTAGAAAATAATCTAAAAGCCTCAAGTTATTTATATTATACTCTTCTTCTTTTTGCTGGACGACATCCATTATGAGGAATTGGTGTTACATCAATAATTTCAGTAACTTCAATACCATTATTATGTAAAGTTCTTATAGCAGATTCTCTTCCATTTCCAGGTCCTTTTACATAAACTTTTACTTTACGTAAACCAGCTTCATGAGCAACTTTAGCACAATCTTCTGCCGCAGTTTGAGCTGCATAAGGAGTATTCTTTTTAGAACCTCTAAATCCTTGCTTTCCTGCTGATGACCAAGCAATAACATCACCTTTTTTATTTGTTAAAGAAATAATGATATTATTAAAGGATGCGTGAATGTGAGCTTCACCAATTGCATCAATAATAACTTTACGTTTTTTAGCTTTATTAACTTTTGCCATAATTAAATATTATTTAGTTGCTTTTTTCTTGTTAGCAACAGTTTTTCTCTTACCTTTTCTTGTTCTAGAATTGTTTTTTGTTCTTTGTCCTCTTAAAGGTAAACCTGAACGATGACGAATTCCTCTATAACAACCTATATCCATTAAACGTTTAATGTTTATTTGAGTTTCAGAACGCAATTCACCTTCAATAGTGTAAGTTCCTACTTGCTCACGAATATTTGCTATTTGATCATCTGTCCAATCAATAACTTTAATACTTTCATCAACTTTTGCACTAGCTAAAACCTCTTTAGCTCTGCTTCTACCAATTCCATAAATGTAAGTTAAAGAGATAACTCCTCTTTTATTTTTTGGTATGTCTATTCCTGCTATTCTTGCCATAATTTCTTATCCTTGTCTTTGTTTAAATCTAGGATTCTTTTTATTTATTACGTATAATCTTCCTTTTCGACGTACAATCTTGCAATCTGCACTTCTTTTTTTTAGGGATGTTCTTACTTTCATTTTATATTTTATTTAATTAGAGAAAAAATCTCTTCCAAATAATAAGTTTGCAAAATTACAAAATATTATTTACAATTGGTTATAATATTGATTAATATCTATAAGTTATTCTAGCAATAGATAAATCATAAGGACTCATCTCTAGTTTAACTTTATCTCCTGGTAATAATTTTATGTAAAACTTACGCATTTTACCAGATATATGAGCAGTTACAATATGTCCGTTTTCTAATTCTACACGAAACATTGCATTAGATAATGCTTGAGTAATTACTCCATCTTGTTCAATTGCTGGTTGCTTTGCCATATTATTTTTTAATTGATTTTCTTTTATTTCCTTTTTTCATTAAGCCATCATAATGACGGTTTAATAAATGTGATTCTATTTGTTGAATAGTATCCATTACCACTCCAACCATAATAATTAAAGAAGTTCCTCCAAAGAAACGAGACCAACCGCTTTGTACTCCAAACATAACAATAAAAGCTGGTAAAATAGCTAATGCTGCTAAAAACAGAGATCCTGGTAATGTTATTCTTGACAAAATAGTATCTAAAAATTCTGCCGTTTCAGATCCAGGTTTAAAACCAGGAATAAAACCACCACCACGTTTTAAATCATCTGCCATTTTATTGGTAGGTATTGTAATTGCAGTATAAAAATATCCAAAGATAATAATTAAAAAAGCAAACAATACATTATACCAAAGACCGAACATATTAGTAAATTCTAAACCAATACTTTTAATCGTTTCGTTATCTGATTTTTGTAATAATGCAGGAACAAACATAATGGCTTGCGCAAAGATGATAGGCATCACTCCTGCAGAATTCAATTTTAAAGGAATATAATCTCTTGCTCCATCTAAACTTCCAATAGTACCTGCTACTGTTCTTCTTGCATATTTAACGGCTATTTTTCTAATAGCAGTTACTAAGTAAATTGCAGCCATAACAACAAATAGCCAAACAATAATTTCAATCATTATCATCATTAAACCACCATTACCAGATTTCAATTTAGCGGCAATTTCTTGCATAAAAGATTGAGGTAATCTCGCCATAATACCAATCATAATTAATAATGAAATACCATTACCAATTCCTTTTTCAGTGATACGCTCTCCTAACCACATTGCAAATACAGTACCTGTAGTTAATAAGAGAATAGATGAAAACCAAAAATTAAATCCGTGTAATAAAAAAGCACTTTCTGGAACTCCTAAACTACGTAAACTTACTAAATATGTAGGTGCTTGAACAACCAAAATAACAATAGTCAACCATCTTGTAATTTGAGTAATTTTTTTATTTCCACTTTCACCTTCATTTTTTAATTTTTGAAGATAAGGTATTGCAATTCCCATTAATTGTACCACAATAGAAGCAGAAATATAAGGCATTACTCCCAAAGCCATAATAGAAGCCCTAGCAAATGCACCACCAGTAAACATATTTAAAATTCCTAATAAACCATTTCCACCAGCTTTCCCTTTTAAACCTGATAATTGCGTTGCATCAATTCCGGGTAAGGTAATATGAGCACCCAAACGGTAAACCGCTAATAGACCTAGAGTAAGAAGAATCTTATTTCTAAGCTCCTCAATAGCCCAAATGTCCTTAATATTTTGAATAAATTTTTTCATTATAAAATGATTATAAAGTTACAGCAGTACCACCAGCTTTTTCGATTGCAGCTTTAGCAGTCTCCGTAAACTTATGAACTGTAATATTTAATTTTGCTTTTAACTCACCACGACCTAATATTTTTACTAAATCGTTTTTACGAGCTAATCTAGCTTCTACTAAAGTTTCCATAGTAACAACATCTTTTAATTTGCCGTTATCTACAAACTCTTGTAATTTATCAAGGTTAATTCCTAAATATTCTTTACGGTTTATGTTTGTAAAACCAAATTTAGGCACACGTCTTTGTAAAGGCATTTGACCACCTTCAAATCCAATTTTTCTTGAATATCCAGAACGTGATTTTTGACCTTTATGTCCTCTAGTAGCAGTTCCTCCTTTACCAGAACCTTGTCCTCTACCTATTCTTTTACTAGTTTTTACTGACCCTTTTGCAGGTCTTAAGGTATTTAATTGCATAACTAATATATATTAAGCTTCTGTAACAGAAACTAAGTGTTTAACTGTATTTACCATTCCTATAATCTGAGGAGTTGCAGTGTGCTCTACCTCTTGATTTAATTTTCTTAAACCTAATGCTACCAAAGTTAATTTTTGATTTTTAGGTCTTCTTATAGCACTTTTTACTTGCTTTACTACTATTTTTTTCATTTTCTATATCTTTAAACTTTAGCAAATATCTTTAGCATATTCTAAAGACTAATGACTAAAGACTATTTTCTAATATTATCCGTTAAAAACTTTATTTAATGAAATACCTCTTTGTTTTGCAACAGTATTCGCATCTCTTAAATTAAGTAAAGCGTCAAAAGTTGCTTTTACCACGTTGTGAGGATTAGAAGAACCTTGAGATTTTGATAATACATCATGTACTCCAACAGATTCTAATACGGCACGAACGGCACCACCAGCAATAACTCCAGTACCATGAGAAGCAGGTTTTAAAAACACTTTTGCTCCACCAAATTTACCTTTTTGTTCGTGAGGTAATGATTGGTTAAGGATAGGAATTCTAACTAAATTCTTTTTAGCATCTTCAATAGCTTTAGCAATTGCAGAAGCAACATCTTTAGATTTTCCCATACCATGTCCAACAACACCTTCACCGTTTCCAACAACAACTATTGCAGAGAACCCAAAAGTTCTACCACCTTTAGTTACTTTGGTAACTCTATTAACACCAACTAAATGATCTTTTAAATCTAATCCACTTGGTTTTACTCTTTCTACGTTTGAATATTTTTTATACATCTCGTATCTTTAAAATTTTAATCCACCTTCTCTAGCACCTTCAGCTAAAGCTTTAATTCTACCATGGTAAAGTAATCCATTTCTATCAAATGAACATGTTTCAATACCTGCTTTAGTTGCTTTTTCAGCCAATGCTTTTCCAACAGCTTTTGCAACATCAATTTTAGTTCCTTTAGAATCTATATCTTTTGATCTTGATGAAACGGCAACTAAAGTAGTTGCATTTACATCATCTACCATTTGGGCAGAAATTTCTTTATTACTTCTAAAAACTGATAATCTTGGTCTTGTAGCAGTTCCAGAAACATTTTTTCTAATTCTTTTCTTTATACGTAATCTACGTTGAAGCTTAGTTAATGCCATTTTTATTATTGTTTTTAGATTATGCTGTTTTACCAGCTTTTCTTCTTAATTCTTCTCCTACAAATTTAATTCCTTTTCCTTTATAAGGTTCTGGTTTACGCATTGAACGTATTTTTGCAGCAACTTGTCCTACTAACTGTTTATCAAATGAAGTTAATTTAACGATTGGGTTTTTTCCTTTAACAGAAATAGTTTCAATCTTAACTTCTGGAGCGATAGACATAACTACGGTATGTGAATAGCCAATAGCTAAATCTAATACTTGTCCTTGATTTGAAGCTCTATAACCAACTCCAACCAATTCTAATTCTTTAGTCCAACCTTTAGCAACACCTTCAATCATATTAAATAATAATGATCTATATAAACCGTGTTTAGCTTTATGGTTTTTAGTTTCTGAAGGTCTAGTTAAAGTAATTACACCATCTTTCATGGTGATACCTATTTCACTAAACTGTTGTGTTAACTCACCTAATTTTCCTTTTACAGTTACAATATCTCCTTTGATATCAACAGTAACTCCATCTGGAATTGTAATTGGGTTATTTCCTATTCTTGACATTTTTAATACTTTTTAATGAACGTAACATAAAACTTCACCACCTACATTTTCTTGACGCGCTTTTTTGTTTGTCATTACTCCTTTAGATGTAGAAACTATTGCAATACCTAAACCATTTAATACTCTTGGCATTTCGCTAGTACTTACATACTTACGTAAACCTGGCTTACTTATACGTTCTAATTTTTTAATAACTGATTGTTTGGTAGCTTTATCATATTTTAAAGCTATCTTGATGGTTCCTTGAACGGTTTCATCATCAAATTTGTAACTTAAGATATATCCTTGTTCAAAAAGTATCTTAGTCATTTCTTTTTTAAGATTAGATGCAGGTATTGTAACTACTCTGTGACCAGCTGCGGCTGCATTTCTAATTCTTGTTAGGTAATCTGAAATTGGATCTGTTAACATTATTTATTTATTTGCGGAAATGGTTTTTAATTCTTATGAACTAAACCTTTATCCATTACTATTCTATTTTTTATTTAAAATTAAAAATTTAAAATTCAACATTAAAAATTTAAAATTTATCTTACCAACTTGCTTTTCTAACACCAGGTATTAAACCTTTGTTTGCCATTTCACGAAAAGTAACACGGTTAATTCCAAACTGACGCATATATCCTTTTGGACGACCAGTTAATTTACAACGATTGTGCATACGAACAGGAGAAGCATTTTTAGGTAATTTCTGTAAACCTTCCCAGTCTCCAGCTTCTTTTAATGCTTTTCTTTTAGCTGCGTATTTTGCAACCGTTTTTGCTCTTTTAACTTCACGAGCTTTCATTGATTCTTTTGCCATCTTAGTTCTTTTTAAAAGGTAAACCTAATTCGTGTAATAATGATTTTGCTTCTTTATCTGTGTTAGCAGTAGTAACAAAAGTAATATCCATACCTGAAATTTTATTGATTTTATCAATATTAATTTCTGGGAAGATAATTTGTTCTGTAATTCCTAAAGTATAATTTCCTCTACCGTCAAAACCAGTAGCTTTAATTCCTTTAAAATCTCTTACACGTGGTAAAGATGCAGTAACTAATCTATCTAAAAATTCGTACATTTTAGTTCCACGTAAAGTAACTTTAGCACCAATTGGCATTCCTTTACGTAATTTGAATGCAGCAATATCTTTTTTAGAGATTGTAGCTAATGCTTTTTGACCAGAAATCATAGTCAATTCATCAACTGCATATTCAATTAATTTTTTATCAGCAATAGCAGCACCAACACCTTTACTAATAACAATTTTAGTAAGTTTTGGTATTTGCATTACGTTTTTATAACCAAACTCTTCTTTAAGAGTCGTTTTTATACGGTCGTTATATTCTTGTTTTAGTCTTGGCATATCCATAACTATATTGCTTTATTTGTTTTCTTTGAAAAACGTACTTTTTTATCACCATCTTTACGGAAACCAACTTTAACAGTTGCTCCGTTTTCAACTAACATTAAGTTAGAAATGTGAATTGCAGCTTCAAATTTATTAATTCCTCCTTGTGGATTTGTTGCACTTGGCTTTACATGTTTAGAAACCATGTTTACACCTTCTACAATAGCTCTGTAATCTTTAGTAACAATTTTTAAAATTTTACCTTCAGAACCTTTGTTGGCTCCTGCAATTACTTTTACTAAGTCTCCTGTTTTTAATTTAATTTTCATAATTCTAATAAAATAATATTAAAGTACTTCAGGAGCTAATGATACAATTTTCATAAATTGTTTATCACGAAGCTCTCTTGCTACTGGTCCAAAAACACGAGTTCCTTTCATTTCACCAGAAGTTGAATCTAACAATACACAAGCATTGTCATCAAATCTGATGTAAGAACCGTCTTTACGTCTTATTTCTTTTTTAACTCTAACAACTACCGCTTTGGATACTTGTCCTTTTTTTACCGTACCATTTGGTGTAGATTGCTTTATAGAAACAACAATTTTATCTCCAATAGAAGCATAACGCTTTTTTGTTCCACCTAGCACTCTAATTACTAAAACTTCTTTAGCTCCAGTATTATCGGCAACCTTTAATCTTGATTCTTGTTGTAACATGTTATTTAGCTCTTTCTAAAATTTCTACTAATCTCCAACGCTTTGTTTTACTAAGCGGACGAGTCTCCATAATTTTTACAGTATCACCTATATTACACTCGTTTTTATCGTCGTGTGCAACATATTTCTTAGTCTTTAATACGAATTTTCCGTACATTGGGTGTTTTGTTCTTTTCACTTCTGCAACAACAATAGATTTATCCATTTTGTTACTAGAAACTACACCTATTCTTTCCTTTCTAAGATTTCTTTTTTCCATCTTTTATATTCGAAATACTATTGTAATTCTCTTTTAGTTAATTCTGTAGCTAATCTAGCAACATTTCTTCTTAATTCTCTTAATTCCATAGGCGATTCTAATGGAGAAATAACATGTGTCATTTTAAGATCTGTATAGTTCTTTTTTAATGATGCTAATTGCTCGTTTAAATCTTCTAAAGATAACTTTGTAATTTCTGACTGTTTCATGTTGAAATAATTAAGCTTTATTATAATCGTTTGCTACTACTAATTTTGTTTTAACAGGTAACTTCTGTGCTGCTAAGCGTAACGCTTCTCTTGCAACATCCTCAGGTACACCTCCAACTTCAAACATAATTCTTCCTGGTTTAACTACAGCAACAAAATATTCTGGAGCTCCTTTACCTTTACCCATACGTACTTCTAATGGTTTTTTGGTAATAGGCTTGTCTGGAAATATTTTAATCCATAATTGACCTTGACGTTTCATGTGTCTTGTTGCGGCAATACGAGCAGCTTCAATTTGACGAGACGTAAGTAAATCTTGTTCTAAGGCTTTAATACCGAAAACTCCATTTGAAAGTCTGTGTCCTCTTTGAGAGTTTCCTTTCATGTTTCCTTTACCTTTCTGAACTTTACGTCTTCTAACTCTTTTTGGTTGTAACATAATTTACAATTTTAATATTTAAGACTTAAACCAATAAGTCAATAAATCTATATTATCTTCTTCTTTGAGGTTTTCTTCCACCTTTTCCTCCTTTACCTTGTTTTTTAGACAAGCCAAGTAACGGATTAAGTTCTCTTTTACCATAAACCTCACCTTTCATGATCCAAACTTTAATACCAATCTTACCATAAGTAGTATCAGCTTCAACTAAAGCGTAATCAATATCAGCTCTAAAGGTAGAAAGAGGAATTCTTCCTTCTTTATAATGTTCAGTTCTTGCCATCTCAGCTCCGTTTAAACGACCTGCGATTTCAATTTTGATTCCTTCAGAGTTCATTCTCATAGTTGCTTGAATTGCCATTTTGATAGCTCTTTTATAAGAGATTCTATTTTCAATTTGACGAGCTACACTTGCAGCTACTAAATAAGCATCTAATTCTGGTCTTTTAATTTCAAAAATATTAAGTTGAACTTCTTTACCAGTAATTTTCTTTAACTCTTCTTTTAATTTATCAACTTCTTGACCACCTTTCCCAATAATAATACCAGGTCTTGCAGTGGTAATAGTAACAGTAATTAATTTAAGTGTTCTTTCAATAATTACACGAGATACACTAGCTTTAAATAAACGAGCATAAATGTATTTTCTTATTTTATAATCTTCAGCTAATTTATCACCATAATCGTTTCCACCGTACCAGTTAGATTCCCAACCTCTGATGATTCCTAATCTATTTCCTATTGGATTTGTTTTTTGTCCCATATCTAATTTATGATGCTTTGTTATTAACTCCTAAAACTAATGTTACATGATTAGAACGTTTTCTAATACGATGTGCTCTTCCTTGAGGTGCAGGTCTTAATCTTTTAAGCATACTTGCACTATCAACAAAAATCTCTTTTATAAATAATCCTGCGTCTTCAATAGCATCATCTTCATTTTTAGCTTGCCAATTTGCAATAGCAGACAGCAATAACTTCTCTAAATTGATAGATGCTTCTTTTGGATTAAATTTTAAGATTTGAAGTGCTTTTTCAACTTCCATACCTCTTACTAAATCAGCAACGATACGCATTTTTCTTGGCGATGTTGGACAACCGTTTAATTTAGCGAAATATTGTGTTTTTCTCGCCTCTTTACGTTGTTCTGCCATTAATCTTTTACGACTTCCCATAATCTAGCTTATTTTCTTCCTTTATTTTTGTTACCACCATGTCCTCTAAATGAACGAGTAGGTGAAAATTCTCCTAACTTATGACCAACCATATTTTCTGTAACATAAACTGGTATAAATTGTTTACCGTTATGTACTCCAAATGTTTGACCTACAAAATCTGGGCTTATCATAGAAGCTCTAGACCATGTTTTAATTACAGGACTTTTTCCTGATTCAATATTCTTTTGGACTTTTCTTTCTAGCTTATAGCTAATAAATGGTCCTTTTTTAAGTGAACGAGCCATAGTTTAATTATTTTTTTCTGCGTTCTATAATATGTTTATTACTATCTTTTGTTTTAGAACGGGTTCTAAATCCTTTTGCAGGAATACCGTTTCTAGAACGAGGATGACCTCCAGATGATTTACCTTCACCACCACCCATTGGATGATCGACAGGGTTCATTACTACTGGTCTAACTCTTGGTCTTCTTCCTAACCATCTGCTTCTACCTGCTTTACCAGATACAACCAATTGATGTTCTGAATTTGAAACTACACCTATAGTTGCTTTACAAGTAACTAAGATTAATCTAATTTCTCCAGAAGGTAATTTTACCGTTGCATATTTCCCTTCTCTTGCCATTAATTGAGCGAAAGATCCGGCACTTCTTGCCATAACAGCTCCTTGACCTGGTCTTAATTCAATACATGATATTACAGTTCCTAAAGGTATTTCACTTAAAGGAGTACAGTTTCCAACTTCAGGAGTAATGTTTTTTCCTGATAAGATTACTTGACCTACTTTAAGACCGTTTTGTGCAATAACATATCTTTTTTCTCCATCAGCATAGTGTAATAAAGCGATATATGCAGTTCTATTTGGATCGTACTCAATTGTTTTTACTGTTGCTGGAATACCATCTTTATCTCTTTTAAAATCGATAATACGATATTGTTTTTTATGTCCACCTCCAATATTACGAGTAGTCATTTTTCCTTGACTGTTTCTACCTCCAGATCTTTTCTTTGGAGCTAGTAAACTTTTCTCTGGTTTTGAAGTTGTAACCACATCAAAATCGGTTACTACTCTAAAACGCTGACCAGGTGTTACTGGTTTTAATTTTCTTAATGCCATTTTCTAGATATTGCTATATAAATCAATACTTTCACCTTCTGCTAATTGCACAACCGCTTTTTTATAAGCTGATTTTATTCCTGTAACCATACCTTTTTTGGTATATTTAGATGTTCTTTTTACAGGATAGTTCATTGTTCTAACATTTACAACTGAAACTCCATAAGCCTCTTCAACGGCTAATTTAACTTCAATTTTATTAGCTTTCGTATTTACAGCAAAAGTGTAGCAGTTTTGAACTTCACTAGCATCCATTGCTTTTTCCGTAATTATTGGTTTTATTAAAATACTCATTACTATTATTTTGTAAAGTTAGCTACTATTTCTTCTACACAAGACTCTGAAATAACTAATTTCTTAGTGTTTAAAATACCATAAGTATTTAATTCAGAAATCTTTACAGCTTTAACACGCTGTAAATTTCGTGAGGACAAATATACATTATTATTTGATTCTGCCAAGACAAATAAAGATTTTTTATTATCTAATTCCATTCCTTTTAAAACAGTAGTGAAATTTTTAGTTTTTGGAGCATCAAAATCGAAGTCCGCTACTACAATAATATTATTTTCTTTTGCTTTAATTGATAAAGCTGATTGTCTTGCCAATCTTTTTAATCCTTTGTTTAATTTGAAAGAATAATTTCTTGGTCTTGGTCCAAACATACGACCACCACCTCTAAACACACCAGATTTGATACTACCAGCTCTCGCTGTACCAGATCCTTTTTGTTTTTTTATCTTTCTTGTAGATCCAGAAATCTCAGCTCTCTCTTTAGATTTGTGAGTTCCTTGTCTTTTGTTTGCTAAATGTTGTTTTACATCTAAATAAACAGCGTGTTCATTTGGTTCAATTCCAAAAACAGCATCTGAAAGCTCAACTTCTCTTCCAGTATTTTTCCCGTTGATATCTATAACTGCTACTTTCATTATTTTTGAATAATTACGTAAGAATTTTTATGACCAGGAACAGCACCTTTAACAACTAATATGTTTTTGTCTGTTACTACTTTTAAAACTCTTAAATTTTGAACTTTGATGGTATCACCACCCATTCTACCAGCCATACGCATACCTTTAAATACACGTGCAGGATAAGATGCAGCTCCAATAGAACCTGGTGCTCTTAAACGGTTATGTTGACCGTGTGTTGCTTGACCAACTCCACCAAATCCATGACGTTTTACAACTCCTTGGAAACCTTTTCCTTTTGAAGTACCTGTTACATCAACAAATTCACCTTCTTCAAAGTGATCTACTGCTATGGTATCTCCTAATTTGTACTCCTTATCAAAACCTTGAAATTCAACAACACGTTTCTTAGCAACAGTACCTGCTTTCTTAAAGTGTCCTTTAAGTGCATTGGTTGTCTGCTTTTCAGCTTTGTCATCGAAACCAAGTTGTAAAGCTTCATAGCCATCAACTTCTTTGGTTCTGACTTGGGTAACTACGCAAGGACCAACTTCTAAGACAGTACATGGTATATTTTTACCATTCTCGTCAAAAATACTGGTCATTCCTATTTTTTTTCCTATTAACCCAGACATTTAATTAATTTTTTGGAATTTAGATTTAAAAAAACCGATTCCGTTATACATTTTTTTCTGTTGACTGCAACAGCACATTTATACAAAAATTCAGGGCAAAATATGATTCACCCTGAATTATATTTTTACCGTTTTTCCTTCGCAAAAGCTCCGGACATGTTACTCTATTTTTATAGAGCGTGCAAACTTACACTTTTATTTCGACTTCTACACCACTTGGCAACTCTAATTTCATTAAAGCGTCAATTGTTTTTGAAGAAGAGCTGTAAATATCTATTAATCTTTTGTATGCGCACAATTGAAATTGCTCTCTAGATTTTTTATTTACGTGTGGAGAACGTAATACTGTAAAGATTTTTTTACGTGTTGGTAACGGAATTGGTCCATTAACAACTGCTCCAGTGCTTTTTACTGTTTTTACGATTTTTTCAGCAGATTTATCTACTAAATTGTAATCGTAAGA
>CAZYKN010000010.1:5656-15850 GCA_964648135.1 uncultured Flavobacteriaceae bacterium | reverse complement strand
ACTCCTTCATATTATACAAAGTAAAAGCAAAAACATCAGCATATTGCTGAATAGTTTTTGATGTTGGCGTTCCTGCTCCATGACCTGCATTAGTTTCAATTCTAATTAACACGGGATTTTTTCCTGCTTGTTTTGCTTGTAATTGTGCAGCAAATTTAAATGAATGTGCAGGTACTACTCTATCATCATGATCACCTGTTGTGATTAAGGTTGCTGGATAATGTGTTCCGTTTTTAACATTATGGACTGGTGAATATGCTTTAAGATATTCAAACATTTCTTTGCTGTCGTTTGCTGTTCCGTAATCATAAGCCCAACCAGCTCCTGCTGTAAAGGTATGGTAGCGCAACATATCTAGCACACCAACTCCTGGAAGTGCTACTTTCATTAAATCTGGTCTTTGTGTCATTACTGCTCCAACAAGAAGTCCGCCATTGGAACGACCTAAAATGGCTAATTTATCTGTTGAAGTATATTTTTGGTTTTTTAAATATTCCGCTGCAGTAATAAAATCATCAAATACATTTTGTTTATGAAGTTTGATTCCTGCATCGTGCCATGCTCTTCCGTACTCTCCTCCACCTCTTAGATTGGCTACGGCATAAATACCTCCGTTTTTTAACCAAACGGTATTAGCTATGCTAAAACTTGGCGTTAAACTAATATTAAAACCACCATAACCATATAAAATTGTAGGATTTTTACCGTTGAGTTCAATCCCTTTTTTATATGTAATAATCATGGGTATTTTTGTACCATCTTTAGAGGTATAAAATACTTGTTTAGACACATAATCATCTGAATTAAAAAGTACTTTTGGCTTTTTATACAAAGTCGATTTTCCAGTTTTAGGATTAAAAGCATAAATTGTTGAAGGTGTGATGTAATTTGAAAAATTATAATATAAGGTTTCATCTTCTTTTTCTCCATTAAATCCATTTACTGTTCCAATACCTGGAAGTTCTATTTCACGAATTAATTTACCTTGATAATCATATTGTTTTACTTTAGAAATGGCATCAACCATATAGGTTGCAAAGAGATAAGCAGCACCTGTTGAAATGGTTAAAACTTCTTTGGTTTCTGGCAGGACATCTTTCCAATTTTTTGATGTTGGGTTTTTAGCATTTACCGTTACCAATCGTTTATTTGGAGCGTTTAAATTGGTGGAAAGATACAATAGATCATCTTTATTATCAACTACATAAGTATCACTCTCAAAATTATCAATAATAGTGATGAGTTCACTTTTTGGATTGGATAAATCTTTTAAATACAATTCATTACCAGAAGTTGATTTAGCTGCTGAAATGATTAAAAACTTATTATCATCGGTTACAGAACCACCAACATATCTTCGTTTTTGTTTTTCACCAAAAATGACGTTATCTTCTGCTTGTTTTGTTCCTAATTTGTGGTAATAAAGCTTATGCTGATCTGTTTTAGCAGAGAGTTCACTTCCTTTAGGTTTATCATAACTTGCATAATAAAATCCTTCGTTTTTAAACCAAGAAATACCGCTAAATTTTACATCTTTTATGGTATCGCCAATTTGTTTTTTTGATAAAGCATCTATCACTATAATTTTACGCCAATCTGATCCTCCTTCTGAAATGGAATAGGCTAACAATTTACCATCTTTGGTAAAGCTCACTGCTCCAAGCGATGTGGTAGCGTCTTTTGAAAATGTATTTGGATTTAAGAATATTTCTGGTTCTTGATTTCCTTTTTGTCTATAAAGGATATACTGATTTTGCAATCCGTTATTTTTGTAGAAATACATATAATCACCATGTTTTCTTGGTGCTGAAATTTTTTCATAATTCCACACTTTTTCCAGTTCCTTTTTAAACTTATCTCGCAAAGGAATTTTTGACAAATAATTAAAAGTTACTTTATTTTGAGCTTTTACCCAAGCTTCGGTTTCTGGAGAACGGTCATCTTCTAACCAACGGTAAGGATCTGCTACTTTTTCTCCAAAATATTCATCAACTACATTGCCTTTTTTAGTTGTTGGATACTGAATTTTTATTGCTTCCATTTTAGTATTTGCTTTAGTTGGTTGTTTTGTTTCACAAGAAAACAAAAAAAGTAAACTAAAAAAAATTAAGTTTGTTTTTAAAAATTTCATAATAAAAAAGTATTAGATTAATAGTTTCTAAAACGATGTAACAATATTCAGGTTTAAACCAGTTGCAGCTTGTACCACTCTACAAACACCACCAACACAAAGCAAACCATCTCGTTGTTTTCCGTAACTTAAAGCAACTCTTGTTTTGCTTTTGGTATAACTTGCTCCAAAATTGTAATAATGATTGCCTGTTGTACCGTAATTATACATATCTGTGCCAAAGAAAGCTAATTTTGTTGAAGCATTGAATTCTAGTGTTCCTGCAACCCAATTTTTTTTATCATCTTGCGTCCATAAATGTTGGACTTCTGCTTTTAGCGCTTTACCATGACCTAATTTATAAGTAGATTCTGCCACAAAAATAGTTGCATCTACAGTACCGTATTCTGCTCCTTCTAACTTATTTTTGTTATAAAATAAATTGACATACGAAAAGATAGAACTTAATTTTTTAGACCATTTTTTACGGACTTCAATATTCAAATCTCTAAAATACAAGGTTCTATAATTTAATAAATCCGTAGTGTAATTGGTATCATAAATATTTGTTTGCCCTTCTTGCTTTAAAGTAGTGTATAAATCTGTCCAATGAGAAAAATTAACTGCCAATTTGGTTCCGTATTTTCCACCTAAAGTAGATTTCTTTTTAAATTTATAATAAAAATCTATCTGACCTCCAAGTTCTCCATCTTTTACTTTTCCTGTTACTTTACCAGTATCGGTATCAACAGAAAGGTCAGAAAAATCTGCTAAAGGTTGCGCAACATATACATAAATATTAGCTAAAGAGTAATCGTGTTGTTTGGTTAAGCCTGGAATATAATTCATTATTTGTTCGTTATATAAATTACCAGAGGCTTTTCGTTCACTATAAAAACTCATATTTTCCATACGTCTAAAAGTTCCAGAAATTCCCATTCCTTTTTTAGAATATCCTAAAGTTAATAAAGCTGCATTTCCATCAAATTTAGCTCCTTCATGTACCAAGCCAGATTCTATTCTTACATCATTACTTTTATAAACATACTCTGCATTGGCATAAATTCCGCCTTGATTAAAACCAACTCTAGTGGAAGTAGTATAAACATAATTAGGAAAATCTTTGCCCATAAAACCAGGCGTTGTACTTACATAAGGCTCATCTTTACCAACAAAACTCAAACCTATATTTAATCCTGTTTTTTCATAATTAAACATATTACTTAAATTTAATTCAGAATTAAAACCGTAAATATTACTTTCAGACAATTTAAACCCGTATCGTTGTCTTGCTGCCAAAGCGGTAAGTTCTATATCGCTAGTAATATTGTATTTAACTCTTGCTCCAAGTAGTGCATTGTTAATACCTAATTGTCTATCTTCCCAAGAACGCAAAGTTAAACCAGAACCAAATTGCTCATAAAAATGACCTAAGGTTACTTCTAATTTATTCGTTTTATACTTTGCAAAAGCCGTTGCTAATGCAATTTGTTTATCATACGATGGAGAATAATTAAGTAATGCTTTTGGAGCATATCCTTCGGCTTGAACACCAAAAGAAAACTTATGAATATCATAATTAATATTTACATAATTATTTGATCTAAAATTATCATTGGTTACAGGATTATCTAATTCATCAAATAAAAGATATTGCATATTTGATTCTATACCTACATTTAATGTTCCTTTATTTTGGTTGTTTTCTTGTGCTTGTGAAGTAAAAACGAATAAAAACACAGCTATTAAAAATATATTTTTCATTGGAGGTTAGTCTATAAAAGTTAATAATTTTGTCAAATATACAAAAAGGCTGCCTTTTCAGACAGCCTATAAATTAATTGTTTAAATTTATTTTGATAATTCTTTAAATTTTTCAAAAACTTCATCTTCACTTCCTGGAGTGTAACCAGAATGTGTATAAAGAATTTTTCCGTCTTTAATAATTAACAAATATGGAGGAGCAGAAAAATTAAGTGCTTTTTTCATTTCTTGATTGGTATCTAACAAGACTTCATAATCCCAATCTTTTCCATTAACCATTGGTTTTACTCTAGAAACTGAACGAGAATTATCTATAGAAACAGCAATCAATTCAAAACCCATTTCATCTTGCACATCTTCATAACTATCTGCAATAGCTTCTAATTCTTGCATACAAGGTCCACACCAAGTAGCCCAAAAACTTACAACAATCATTTTTTCTTTGGAACGTTCTACAATATTAACATCTTTTCCGTCAAGATTTTTTAAGGTAATGTTTGGATAATTCTTTTGAGCGTTTACAAAAGAAAAAGTTAAGGTGAATACAAATAGAAGAAAGGCGTTTTTCATGTTGCTATGTGTTTAAATTGTTAATTGATTGCAATAATAATCATTTATATTATATATTTGTCCTAAATAATCCAAAAAGCATACCAAAAATGAATTTTTTTAAACCTTTTTATATTTTATCGTTAATTTTTATTTCTTTTTCAGCAGTTTCCTGTTACCAAAGTGATGATGTACCAGAAGAAATACCAGTAGATCCATCTGAATTTGTTCAAAAATTATTAATTGAAGATTACACAGGGACTTGGTGTGTAAATTGCCCAAAAGCAGGATTAAATATTGAGAATGCAGTTAATGAGAACTACCGTTTTATACCTGTTGCCATACATTTTAGATTTATAACAAATCCCGAGGAAATGCAAAATGCTTTTTCTGAAGAATTGGTGGCAACTTTTAATCCGTCAGGAGTTTTTCCAACAGTTGCTCTAAACCGAAATGAAAAAATTTGGGGAAATAGTTATGAAGTTTCCATCTTAGAAAGATTATTAAACAAATACGCTCCTGTTGGCTTGGCTATTAACTCTTCATTGACAGGAAATAACATCAATGTAAATGTTCGTGTAGGTTATGTAGAAGAAACAACCAATACAGATAACTATAAAATAGTTGTTTATTTATTAGAAAGTGGTATGGTTTACACGCAAACTATTCCAAATGGAGAAGATGAAAATTACATCCACAATAATGTATTGCGTTATTCTTTTACGGCTACTTTAGGCGATAATTTACCTAATGAAATACCGACAGACCATAGATATTCAAAAGATTTTACAGCTACATTACCAAATACTATTGAAAATGCTAACAATTTAAAAATTGTAGCTTTTGTAGTTGATAAAAACAATAATTGTTTAAATGTTGAAGTTGCAAATGTTGGTGAAAATAAAGATTTTGATTTTACCAATTAAGCTTAAATACAAAGTTAGGTGTTAAGCCCAAACCAAATTTATTTTGAACTTTTATGGTATTGCTTAAATCATTATAACCGTAATATTCTCTACTAATCTGATTTTTTTGCTTGTATAGATTTTTAACTGAAATACCTACTTTTGCCTTTAACTTTTTCAACAATTCAAATTGATAAGTAGAGGAAAAATCCAAACGATGATAATTTGGTAAATTTTGGGTATTTATTCCTCTAAATTTAAGTTGATTTCCGTCTAAATAAGATTCGGTGTAAGGTTTTCCCGTTCTCCACTTCCAACCTAATGCTATTTGAAATTGTTGTATTTTATAACTTATTGAAGTCTTAAAAGAATGTGTAATACTAGTATTTGATGTAAAATAGTTGTTATCATTCAAATCTTTATAATTGCTTTGAACATCTGTATAAGCATAACTCAACCATAGATTTATATTGTTAAATTGCTTCTTTAAATAAACATCTAATCCTTTTACTTTTTGATTTCCTATATGAAAAGTTTTCCCATCAGGATTTAAAAAACCAAGAGATAATGCGGTAACTCCATTAATTTTTTTCTGATAATAATCTGTATCAACACTCCATCCGTTTTTATGATAAAGCAAACCCATAGACACTTGTTTACTATTAATTATAGGAAAAGATTGATTATTTGCTACATGCCAAATCCTGTTTTCTAAAGACAAATCACTTAAAACAGTTTCATCTATCTGACTAACAATCTGATTTTTAACCTCAGCCGTAGCTTGTAACTTTATATTTTTAAAAAGGTTTCTATAAATGGTTAAACGAGGTTCAAATCTTAAAGCATTAAACTCTTTGTAATAATTTAATCTGAAGCCTAAATTTATATTGGCAATACTTTTATTTTTAAAGGAATAATTTGTAAAAAATGAATGTGTTTTTACTACTCTTTTATCCGAATCTAAAATTACAGAAAGGTTACTATTTGCATTTAGAAAAGCATAACTTACATCTTTAAGATTATATTGATATCCAAGAAGTAAACTGTTATTGTTTTTTGATTTAATTGTAAATGAGGTACTAAAATCAGTATCAAAAATAACATTCCGTTTATCAAAATTATTTATAAAATGAGTGTTTTGATGTTCAATTAAATTGTAATTAAAAAAGTACTTAGATGCTGCTAACTTAGTCTTTTGCAACATACGATTGCTCCATTTTTTATTCCAATTGAAAGAAAAACCTTCATCTTTACTGCTTAAAATATCATTAAATAATTGTTGTGTTTCACTCTTATTTGTAAAATAATTTAACTTATTTGAAATGTATATTCCGCTAAAAGCGAATTGATTATTCTTATTTAAATGATAATTTATTTTAGCATTATAATCCTCAAAATAAAAATCATTGTCTTTATTATTGGTAATTTTTGTCTGTTGAAATACTTTTTTAGCAAGCTGATTATAGGTTGGCGTTTGTAACAAATCTGTATAAGACCGTCTTGCAGAAACTTGCACACTCAATCTGTTTTTAATTAATGGTGTTTCAATTACAAGGTCAGCATTAATTCCGTTAAGGCTAAAACTTGCTTTTGTTGTTTTTACTATTTTTTGATTGGTTTGAATATCAATGACACTTGAAACACGTTCGCCAAATTTTGGATTTGTACCTTTATTATAAAAATAAATATTTTTTGCAATATTAGGATTAAAAGCAGAAATCATCCCAAATAAATGACCGTTATGATAGATGTTTATTCCGTCCCAAAGAATTCTATTTTGGTCTAAACTTCCTCCTCTTATCACTAAACCAGTTGCAGTTTCATTTGGACTTACAACGCCAGGTAATTGCTGAATACTCTCCAACACATCTGCTTCAATTAAACCTGGAAGAATATTTAATTTTTGAGGTTGTAACTTAAAATAATTGGTTTTATTTTTGGTAATTCCTTTGGTTAAATAATTACTGATAGTTACTTCTTGCAAGAATTGAGTAGCACTAAATCTAGATAATTTTTCTTTAACAATATAATATCTATCACTAATTTTTTCAATTAAAAAAGAAGTGTTTTGCTCAATATCTACAAAAGTTTCTTGTAAATTTCTAGGCTTTGAAATTAACGAAATATATTTATCGTTCAACAACTTATCAGAATAAGAAAAGCGAATATTATAGGTTTTTTCAATAAAAAACAAAACTTCTGACAAGGGTTTTTGATTAAATGAAAAAGTAGCCTTTTCTTGCGAAAAAGCTACCAATGGCAAAAACCAAATTATAAACCAAAAGATTTTTCTCATCTATATTATATTTACTTAAAAGATTTAATCAATACATTTTAAACCTATTAACAAAAGTAAACAATAAAATGACGATTTTATAGCATTCATCAAAATTTAATGATATAAAATAATTGTTTTTCCTTTCTTTTTATACTGTACTCCAACAGCTTTAAAAATTGTTTTAAGAGCTGTATTAAGATTTCTATGAGTAAAACTGCCTGTAAAAATGGTTTTATCATTAATTTTTGAGGCATCTACAATAAGGTTATACTGCTTTTCAAAATCAGAAATTACATATTTTAGCGGAACACTTTTATAGGAACTTTCACCAGATATCCAATTTGGAATTCTACTAGCATGAACGTTTTTTATAGGCTCTTCACCTTTAATTTTTCTATAAAATTCAGAAGATAACAAAACAACTTCCTTTTGATTACTCCACACTTTTACACGACCAGAATAACAAATTACTTCAAAATAATCTGGAGTACTTTTAACTGTAAATTCCGTTCCAAGAACCGTAATATCTCCATTTTTAGTCTTAACCGTAAATGTTTTACCCTTTTTCACTTTAAAAAATGCTTCTCCACTTAGAAACACTTCTCTACTAATTTCCCATTTTTTTTTAGAGTAATTAATAGCAGATTTTGCATTTAAAACAACCTCAGAGCCATCTAGTAATGCAATTGTTTTTTGCTCTCCATAACTCGTTGAATTAAGCACAGAATCACTTCCTAAAAATTGGTAAAAACCAAGAAAAAACAACAACATTGCTGCAATTGAAGCAATCCATTTTAAATTTAGTGATTTAACTTTGGGCTGATTAATGATGCGTTTTTGAATGTTTTTAAAAGAATTATCTAAAGGCTTTTCTAATTCAGTGAAAACAGCTATCCCTTTTTGCATTTTTTTATACGCAATAAAATCTTTTTCAGATACTAAATTCTTCAATTCGTCATCTGTTAATTTTCCTTCTAACCATTGCGCTAGAAAAGTATCTTTTATATGTTGTTTTTTTGTATTCATTAGTATTCAACTATAAAACAATTTAATGTGTTTTCACCCTACTTTTTAAAATTAATTTTTTCTTTCATCTGTAATAAGGCTAAGTGCATTCGTTTTTCAACTGCTTTTACAGAAATATTTAATTTAACTGCAATTTCTTTGTATTTTAATTTTTCTATTCTACTCATTAAGAAAACTTCTTTTTGCTTTGCTGTTAATCCGTTTATAGCTTGTTCAATTTTATGATAATATTCTTCTTCAATCAATAAAAATTCTGGAGTTTCATTGGTAGCATATTTACTATGCCTAAAATTATTTTTTCTAATTACTTTTTCATGTTTTTTAATATTTAAAAATAGATTATTGGCTACTGTAAATAAATAACTTTTCGCTTTTTCTAGCGGTACCTCTTTACAATTACTCCATAATTTAATAAAAGCATCTTGCATAACATCTTCAGCCGATTCTAAATCGTTATATTTAAAAAATAAAAAACGTTTTAAATCTTTTGCATAGTCATTAAAGACTTTTGCAAAAGTTTTATCGTTACAGAGGTTATGTTGACTATTTTTATCCATTTCTTTTAAAGACACCAAAATTATACAAAAAAAATTAAATCAAAAAGTAGGGTAAATTGGTTATGAATTGTTTTCTTTACGAATACATAATTAAAAATATAATAATTGTAAGTTATGAAAATGTATAAACTAGCTTATCTAAGTCTTTTAATTACGCTATTTAGCCTGTTATCATGCACCAATGATGAACCTGCAATTAGCAACCCAGAAGTTACAGAAAGCCCTGCAGCAAGAGCCTCAATGAGTGAGCTACAAAGTCATTTTGAAACTAACGGCTCATTAAGACCTGCAAACAATCCTACTGGAAATATTTTATTTGATTTTTGCTTTGATTTTGAATATCCAATAACCTTATCTTACAATACTGGAATTTCAGTAACAGTAAACGATTTTAATGGCTTGACAGCTGTCTTAGTAAATATGACAGACACTCTTTATATTAATGGAATTGTTTTTCCGTTTAATGTAACTGTTTTTAATCAAGATACTAATTCCATTGTAGTTCAAACAATTGTTGATGAATCCGCTTTTGAAACATTGATCAATTCTTGTGGATTTGATGATGTAGCAACTTGTAATTGTATTCAAGAATTCAATCCTGTTTGCATTGAAATTAATGATGAAAATGGAGATACTTTTACATTACAATTCCCAAATTTATGTATAGCCTCATGCGAAGGATTTACACAAGAAGATGTTGTTGCTTGTGATGATATTGTTGATCCAGGTATTGGTAATATAGACTGTTTTAATTTTGTTTATCCTCTTTCAATAGTGAGTTACGATGGCACTACGCTTACCATAGAATCTGATGATGACTGGGAAACAGCTATGTTTACTATGATGGGTGCTTTTGATTTTGTTTATCCGTTTCATATAACTTTAGAGAATGGAAACGATGAAGTAATTGCTAATGCTGAAGAATTTGTAGGCTTATTAGATACCTGCTACGATACAGCAAATCCATGCGATTGTACAGAGGATTACGCACCTGTTTGTGTTGAA
>CAZYKN010000010.1:0-5556 GCA_964648135.1 uncultured Flavobacteriaceae bacterium | reverse complement strand
TCCAGCTGCGCTAATTGAAGACGCAAATTCTTTGTAATGCACGTCAAAAATATTGTCTATTTTAAAACTTAAATCAAGGTTTTTGTGGATTTTATAAGAAGAATTAAAATTGAAGGTCTTCCAAGCAGGATTTCCTAAATCATAAGTATTTGTTTCTGGGTTTAAAGGTGTCTGATCCACATTATCAATTCCTTCAATAAGGTTGTAATCAGAGAAATTCTTTTTATCGTTGAATTTAAGGTTAAGACTTACATCCCATTTTGATTTTTGATAACCAAACGCTACCATTCCAAAAAGTGGAGGAATAGATGATAAGGGTTGTTGTGTATCTTTCGCTTTTCCTTTGGTATAAGTAATGCTTGATTTTCCGTAATAATTATTGTAAATTTTACCATTAAAGCTTAATGTACCTCCAAAAATAGCAGCTTTTCCCTTATTTACATTAGCTATTGTTGTAACGGTTTCTCCATCATATTCAATAGTATTACTTCCGTTTAACGGATAAAAATCTCGTGCAATATACCTGTTAAGTAACGTGTAATAAGAAGTAAAACTGAAATTGGCTTTTTTGTGATTAAAATATTTAATCATCGTAAATTCTGCGTTGTAAGCTTGTTCAGGTTTTAAGTGAACATTAGGCACAGTAACAAAGCCTCTTTTTTCTCTAATTTTACCAATATCATCAATATTTGGCGATCTAAAACCAGAGGAAGCTACAAAGTTTAGCTGTATCTCTTTTTTAGGTTTAAAAACGTAACCAACTGTTGCTGTTGCAGCGGTATTGTTCAATACAATATCATTTTCTTGAAGCTGAATAAAGGTGTCATCTATCCATTTTGCTTGAAGCGTGGTATTTGTTAATCTAATTCCTGTATTTAAAGTTTGCTTGTTACTTAAATCTTGCCTATAATCTATATAAAGTGCAGAACTAGTATAATGACTTCCTCCATCAGGATAGCGAGTTTGTACTTTAAAAGGAGTGTCAAAACCAACAATTTTATGATTTCTTACCATGAGTTTTTTACCTTCTGAAGTGGAATTCACTTTATTGATAACAAACTCTGTTCCATAGGATAAGATACGTTTATTTTCTGTTTTAAACGGCACTTCAAAATCGGCATTTAAACTAAACACATCAACATCTTCATAACGATAATATCTTTTTAAACTGTTGAATTTACGTTGCACTCTAGATTCTTTTACATTTTGATAAGCTAAAGTGATTGTACCATTATCTAACCATTTTTTTTCTGGTGCAATTTCTATTTGTGTAGAAGCTAAAAACCGCTTTTGCGGACCATAATACCATTCTGCAAATTTAAGCTGCTCATTTTTGCGTTGCATCAATTTATCAAAACGGTTAATATTAGATGATTTACTGTATTGAATATTAAAAATTAAATCGGTTGCTTTTGAAAGTGGAATGACTACTTTTTCTAATAAATCAATTTGGTTGTAACCTACATTTTTTTGAATTTCTAGATTTGGATTAACTAATGGATTGGCATTGTAATAATCTTCAGTATTGTCTGAATACTCGGTTTGTAAACCCCAAGTTTTAAATCCGTGTACTCTATTTTTACCCATTTTTAAATCCCCAAAACTACTTCGTGAAAAACTGGTAAAAGAAGCAATTTTTTTAGATTGAATTTCAGCAGAAATATGCGCAGTTTTTTCGTTATTTACCGTGCTATATCTCGCTAAAAAGTTAGGAATAAATCTTAAAGTTTCATTTGTTTTTGGTTTTTTAGTAAAATAATGGATAACACCTCCAAGCGCATCAGAACCGTAAATTACAGAAGAAGGACCGAAAATTACTTCCGTTTTTTCAAGCATATTAGGAGATAAGCTAATGGAGTTCTGTAAATGCCCTTTTCTATAAATAGCATTGTTCATTCTTACGCCATCAATCACCAACAATATTCGGTTTGCTTCCATACCTCTAAGCACAGGACTTCCACCGCCAAATTGTGATTTTTGGATTTTAATTCCAGGTACATTACTCAATAAATCTGCGGTTGTTTGTGAAGCGGATTTTAAAATATCTTTTTGTGTTAAAGTGCTAATTTCTTGTGCAATTCTGCTTCGTTTTACTTCTTTTTTACTTGCGGATAAAAAGACTTGTTCTAAACTGTTTGAATTTGGAATAAGATAGATGGTATTTGAGACAATTGCTTCTTTTTTAATTTTTAACGTGTGAAAAGACAGGTGATTAAAAACCAGTTCGTCCGTATTAGAAAAAATGGATAAATCTACTAAGCCATCAATATCTGACACGCAATGTTTGTTGCCATTGTTTGTTGAAACGGTAACATTGCTTACAAGTTCAAAGGTGTTTTTATTTAGAATTTTTATTTTTTGAGCAAAAATAAATTCCGTTAAAATTATAAAAAAAAGAAAAATAATTTTTCTTACCACTTCATTCATCAGTTAAAAACCGCTTGCAATATAGCTAACGATTTGGGTTTTCTAAATTCTGGCAAATGTAAGGCGAAATATTGGATAAGTACCTCTAATAATTCTTGCCTTGCTTTTGCATTTAATTTTACTTTAGAAAATGCCTCAAAATTTGTACCAATCAGACTTTTAAATAAAATAAATTTTTCATCTGAAATATAGCTTGCAATGGGTTTGTGAAAAGAGAATGTACCTTCTTGTAGATTGAAGAAGGAATCGGTTTTTTTTGGTGTATTTGGATAAAACCCTAAATGTTTACTTAGTAGAAGTAAAAATAAAATATGAAAATTGGAGGTTTTATCATGTGTATCAAGCCAAAGAATGGCGTTTTCTAAAAAAGAGAAAAGTGTTGCATTTTCTGATTCTTCTTTTAAAATATTTGAAAGAATTTCTGCCAAAAAGAGCGCAATGGTGTTTTTGTATATATCTGTGTAAATATTATGTAAAGGTTGGTAAACACGTATTTCATTAATGTAATTCAACTGTCCTTTGTTATTGTGTTTTGCAATAACATCAAGTAAAGTAAAGGTTTGGAAATAAGCAATCTTAAACTTTTTACTTTTCGTGTTTTTTGATAATACGCCTTTTACCAAATACGTTTTTATTCCTTTTTGAGTGTAACATTTTACGATTAAACTAGTATCTTTAAATTTAATTGCACTAAGAACAATGGCTTTGGTAGATTCAATCAACATATTTTATTTAATTGATGATAGCAACCTTACAAATAGAAGTTTCTGACTTGTCTGGTAACGATAGCATGATAATATACACTCCAGAAGCGACTTTTCTTCCTGCAAGGTTGGTTTTGTTCCATATTGCTTTTCCTCCTTTTACTTCAACACCTTCTAAAATATTGGTTTCGTAAACTAAATAACCTGCACTGTCAAGCACTTTTACATTTGTTCCTTTAGGTAAGTGTGTACCATGTCTTCCGTCTATGGTAATAAATTCATTTTCTTTTGTAGAAGGATTTGGGTATGCGTAAGTTTGATCTAAATGATCACCAAAAGGAGCTACTTTGTTGTTGTAAACTACAATTCCTTTTGCGGTTGCAAAATAGACTTTACCAGTTGTGTCATCTACTTGTATTTTATTGATTTGATTTGAAGGTAAAGGTGAATTGTCTTTATTAAAAATGGCTAGTGTTTTTTGTCCGCTTGGATTGGTAGATAACACACCACCGCTAATTGTTCCAAACCATTTATTATCTGCTCCATCAACAGCTATGGCAGTAATTGCTTGTCCACCAAGTAAAATCTGCCCTTGATTTTCATCAGTTCCTCCTTCTAATTTAATAATTATTTCTTTGGCGTTAAATTGGTCTAAATTAAAAATATTTGAAGCATTATCAAATCGTACTAAACCTAAAGCAGTACCAATCCATATTCTGTTTGATTTATCTATTGCGAGTGATTTTACCACATTAATAGGCAAACTTCCTGTACCCACATTTTCATTTAAGGCTTTTACTTTTGAACCGTCTTTATTCATCACTAAAACGCCATTTCTACGAGATTCTATCCATTTGGTATCATTGTTATCTATATGAATATCACCTAAACCTGTTTTTTCAACATTTACAATTACATCATCAAAATTATAACCTTGCCATGAATTACTTAAATCGAATTTTTTAACTTTATCAGATACATAAGCATTGGTAACCCATAACTTTCCTTGACTATCAAACACTGTTCCGCTTACATTGGTTCTGTTCAACACGGTTGATTCTGGTCTGTGTTCCAAACCACTATTTTGATAGTTATAATGATTGATAATTATATCATCTTCTACTTCAAACAAACCACCACGTCCAGAACTAATAAAAACATGATTTATATTATTTGGATCAAAAGTAACATCAACAAAATCACTAAAAAACTCATTTTCATAAGGTGTGTTAATCCAATGTTCTCCATTAAAATGACTAAATCCTTTACGTGTACCTAAAGTGTTAAAAGTTCCAAACTCTCTACCACCATAAACCACCCAAGCCTGATTATTTTTTACTTCAACAGAAAAAACATCATTAAAAAGAGGTCCTTCAGGGTGTATTTCTTCAAATTCTGTTTGATTAAAGGCTTTTTTTAGAATTCCGTATTTTTTTGTTGCTAGATAAGTCGTGTTATTTACGGAATAGGCATTATGCAAGTTAAAATTTATTTCAGCTGTAGCTTGAGAAAAATCTACTTGAACTAATTGTGTGTTGTAAGTGTATGAAAGTGTATTAAGACTAACATTTAAAAAGGTGCTAGACGCATTAAGATTAACAATATTGGTTGCGTAAGAACGGATTTCTTGTAGCGTATTTTGATTGATAATTTCGTACAATTTTTTACCTTTTGCTGTATAAATTTTATTGTTAAAAACTTTAACGGATTTAAAATCTCCTAATAAATCACCTTGTGGCTGTGTCCAATTATTAAAATCAATTAAATTGGAATTGTTTAAATTTGCAGTATATAAACCGTGTTGTGTTGCAACATAAATAGTGTTTTCTAAAATAGCAATTTGATGAATATTTTCTGTGCTAGACTGGTTACCTATATAAAAAGTATCACCAAAAGACAAATGCTCTATATCGTATTCTAAAACAGCAAAAGCGGTTGAAATATACAGCTTTGTTCCGTGTTGAATAAAATGATTGATGCGTTTAGAACCTGTAACATTAAGACGAAGAATATCATCTGAAACATGAATAGAACCATCGGGATTTATAATTTCAATTAAGCCATTTTCGTAACCAATAACAATTCGGTTAGTAATATTATTATAGGTAAAACTAGAAGTTGTTTCTCCAGATAAACCGTGTACTGAAGATAATTTTTTATAGCTTAAAGTATTGGTATTGTAAATAAAAATGGCATTGTCGCAAACTGCATAAATATTGTTATTGTTAAGGTAAAAATCCTTTACATTATTATAGGAATAAAAATCCTCCCAAGAATCACTATAATCTATCTGTGAGAATAGTGTAGTAGTCATTAAAAAAAATAGTAGGATAAGTACGTTTTTAATTTGGTTCATCAATTTTAATTTTTGGTAAAAATATATAATACTAACGAGTTTTTTTAGCTTTTATTCTAACTTATTTTG
>CAZYKN010000009.1:11446-15924 GCA_964648135.1 uncultured Flavobacteriaceae bacterium | reverse complement strand
TTACCCTTTAATCAAATGAGCAAAATTAGCAATAACACGTTCGTGTTTTTTAACAAACGGATTGGTATCATCCCAAACATAACCTGCTAAAACCGAGCAAATTTGTCTTTTTACTTCTTTATTTTCTGGTTGATAGAAAAACAATTCTTGTAAATTACCAGTGTACCACTCATCTACATAGGTTCTAAATACAGCAACACCATGTTCAATTGGAGCAACATATTCTTTTTCCCAATCTACTTGTTCTCCTTTTAATTCTTTTGCAATTAATTTTGCTGCTAATAAACCTGTTTCGGTAGCAAAGGTAACTCCAGAAGAGAAAATAGGATCTAAAAATTCTGAGCTATTTCCTGTTAAAGCATAGCCTTTACCATATAATTGTTTTACTGCTTTAGAGAAATTCTGAATAATAATAGGTTCAAATAAGTATTCCTCTTCTAAATCTATAAATCTATCCTTGTAATAATCTGATAATTGTAACATGTTATTTAAGCGTTCTGCAGGTGTTCCTTCAAATGAATTAATAAATTCGGTTGGACCTACTAAACCAATACTTGTATTTCCGTTTGAAAATGGAATAACCCATAACCAAACCTCAGTTTCTAAAATATCAAAACTAATTAAAGTTCCTTCTTGTCCTTCTGGACGTCTTATATCTTTTACTTGTGTAAATATAGAAGAGTGTTTAGGTAAAGTAGAAGGAACATCTAAATCTAATATTCTTGGTAAAACTCTACCATAACCACTAGAATCAATTACATATTTTGCTTCAATTTCTTTTTCATTTCCGTTAATGTCTTTCACCGTAGTTACAGAACTTCCATCAGTATTAAAAACCACATTGGTAACTTCGGTTTCAAAGGCTATTTCTACTCCTTTTTTTTGAGTTTCTTTGGCTAAAGCATGGTCAAATTCCGCTCTTGGTACTTGCCATGTCCAATCCCAACCTTCTTCAAAATGTTTATTACTAAAGTCAAAGTTACACACTTCGCCTTTTCTTAGAAAACGAGCGCCTCTTTTAGGCTCAAAATGTTCCTTTTTTAGACAATCTAATAAACCCACTTCTTCAAAATGATCCATACATCTTGGTAAAAGACTTTCACCAATTACATATCTTGGGAATTTAGATTTTTCTATTATTTTTACATTTATCCCATTATTCTTTAAATAGGATGCTGAAACACAGCCAGAAGGACCTGCTCCAATAACTAATACATCAATTATTTCTCTACTCATTTTATTATAATTAAAAAAAAGACTTAAATTTGCGATAAAGTTAGCCATTTTTTCCGATTGGCTACATAAAAAAACAAAATAAATATTTTAGATGTTACATATTGATAATGAGTTGAGTTTGAATGACTTTAGTGAAGTATTATTCCACAACAAAAAAATAAAATTAAGCGACAGAACGATAAAAAGAGTAAAAGATAGCTTTATCTTCTTAAAAAAATTCTCCGAAAACAAAGTTATTTACGGTGTAAACACAGGTTTTGGTCCTATGGCTCAATATAAAATTGATGATAAAGACCGTATTCTGCTTCAATATAATTTAATTAGAAGTCATGCTTCAGGTAGTGGTGTGCCTTTAAGTCCTTTGGTAGTAAAAGCTGCTATTTTGGCTAGATTAAATACTATGTGTTTGGGTAATTCTGGTGTTCATCATTCTTTAGTAGAATTAATGGTAGAACTTATCAATAGAGACATTACACCTTTAATATATAGTCATGGTGGTGTTGGAGCAAGTGGTGATTTAGTACAATTAGCTCATTTAGCCTTAGTCTTAATTGGTGAAGGCGAAGTATTTTATAAAGGAAAACGATTAACAACCAAAGAAGTTTTTGAAAAAGAGGGTTTAACTCCTATAAAAGTAGAATTACGTGAAGGTTTGGCTTTAATGAATGGTACTTCAGTAATGACAGGTATTGGCATTGTAAATGTATTGCAAACTAAAAAATTGTTAAACATTGCAATGGATTGTTCTATTGCTATTAACGAAATTGTAAGTGCGTATGATGATCATTTATCTTTAGAACTAAATCAAGTTAAAAAGCATAACGGACAACAAAAAATTGCCAAACAAATGCGTGATGCTTTGGCAGATAGCAAACTAACTCGTAATAGAGAAGAGCATCTTTATACTGCTGCAGCTGATGATGAAATTTTTAAAGAAAAAGTGCAAGAATATTATTCATTACGTTGTGTTCCGCAAATTTTAGGTCCTGTTTTAGATACGTTAGAATATGTTGAAAACACCTTAATTAATGAAGTAAATTCTGCTAATGATAATCCAATAGTTGATGTAAAAAATAAACACGTTTATCACGGAGGAAATTTTCACGGCGATTATGTTTCTTTAGAAATGGATAAACTTAAAATGGTGGTTACTAAATTAAGTATGCTTTCCGAACGTCAATTAAACTACCTTTTAAATCATAAACTAAACGACATTTTACCTCCATTTGTAAATTTAGGTAAATTAGGATTAAATTTTGGTATGCAAGGTGTTCAGTTTACCGCTACTTCTACTACTGCAGAAAATCAGACTTTATCAAATCCAATGTATGTACACAGTATTCCTAATAATAACGACAATCAAGATATTGTAAGTATGGGTACAAATGCAGCTACTATGACTAATAAAGTAATTGAAAATTCTTTTGAGGTTCTTGCTATTGAAATGATTACCATTGTTCAAGCCATAGAATATTTAGGTTATCAAGATAAAATATCGTCTAATTCATTAAAAGTATATAACAACATTCGTAAAATTGTACCTCCTTTTAAAGAAGATCTTATTATGTATCCGTTTGTAAATAACGTTAAAGAAATGTTGATGGAAATATAAATTAATAAATGTTTACTTCTTCCGTTTTTTAAATACTAATAGTAAAATTATAAATAACACATATCATGAAAAAAAATGTATTAATTATCGCAAGTTTATTATTAATAAGCTCACTTTTTGCTCAAAAAACGGCTCGTGTAAGAACAGGTAAAAGTTTTGGATTTATAAAAACAGATGGAACATTTTTAATTAAACCACAATACTTAAAAGCAGGTGATTTTTCCGAAGGATTGGCAGCTGTTTTTGATGGCGAAAAATGGGGTTTTATCAATAAACAAAATCAGGTAGTTATTGATTATCAATTTGAAAGAGCTAAATCGTTTAATAGCGGATTTGCCATCGTTTCAAAAATAGGAAGATGGTTTTATATCAATAAAAAAGGAGAAGAAATTAAAATGCCTGCATCAGATAAATTATATGATTTTAATGATGGTGTAGCAGTCATTAGAAAAGGTAAATTATTTGGTTTAATAAATACTTCTGGTAAAGTTATTTTAGAACCTAAATATCAGAAAATTAAAAATTTTAATAATGGGTTTGCTAAAGTTGCATTCAATAAATCTTGGGGAATTATCGATACGTCTGGTAAAGAAATTATTCCTGTTGAATACCAAGCTGTTGGAAAATTATCAAACGGTGTTACTTACGCCAAAAAAGACGGAAAATTAGGTGTGCTAAACAACAATAACTTTACGGAAGTAGATGCCTTAAAAATAATAAATTTTTCTAATGGTGAGGAACTCACTATTGCCGTTGGAAAAAACAAGAAAAAAGGATATATTAACCGAAACGGAAAATGGATTATAAAACCTCAATTTAAAAAAGCAAGAGCATTTAAAAACGGACTTGCTCCTGCTAGTGTTTTAGGAAAAAAATGGGGTTTTATTGATAAAACAGGTAATTTTGTTATAGAAGCTAAATACAGAGATGCAGCCCTTTTTAGTAATGATGGATTAGCTCCTGTAAAATTGAATAAATTTTGGGGTTTTATTGATAAAACGGGAAAATTAGTTATTCAAGATAAATACGATATCACAACTAAATCATTCAATATTTTTGCAAAACAACAAAAAGGATTTGTAAATGGATTAGCAAAAGTTGGATTAAACAAAAAATGGAATTTTATTGATAAAAACGACAAACCATTATCGGATACGTGGTTTGATAGCGTTAAAAATTTTACAAAATAATACATGAAAACAGCATTAATTACAGGAGGATCAAGAGGAATTGGAAGAGCAATTTGTATAAAATTAGCCGAAGAATCTGATTATCATATTTTAATAAATTACCATTCCAATAAAGAGGCTGCAAACGAAACTTTAAAACAAGTTACTGCTTTAGGAAATACGGCTGAAATCATTCAGTTTGATGTAGCTGATTCTAAAAGTGTAAAATCAAGTTTAACTGCTTGGGAAGAAGCAAATAAAGACAGTGTTATTGAAGTAATTGTTAATAATGCAGGTGTTACCAAAGACGGTTTATTTATGTGGATGCCTAAAGAAGATTGGGATAAAGTAATTAATACTAGTTTGGGAGGGTTTTTTAATGTAACCAATCATTTAATGCAAAAAATGTTGCGTAATCGTTATGGTAGAATTGTGAATATGGTTTCGGTTTCTGGAGTAAA
>CAZYKN010000009.1:0-11346 GCA_964648135.1 uncultured Flavobacteriaceae bacterium | reverse complement strand
AATATAAACGGAGGAATTTATTCATAAAATTATGGGAAGAGTTGTAATTACAGGAATGGGAATTTATTCTTGTTTAGGCGAAAACTTAGAAGAAGTTAAAAATTCATTATACCAAGGAAAATCAGGTATTGTTTTTGACCAAGAGCGTAAAGATTTTGGTTATCGTTCTGCGCTTACTGGTAAAGTAGCTGTGCCAAATTTAAAAAAGCAACTTTCTCGTAGAGAGCGTATAAGTATGGGTGAAGAAGCACAATATGCCTATATTGCTACTGTTGAAGCCTTAAAAAATGCTCAAGTTGATTTAGATTTCTTAATCAATAATGAAGTGGGAATTATTTTTGGAAATGATAGTACCGCAAAATCTGTTATTGAATCGATTGATATTGTAAGAGCAAAAAAAGACACCACTTTAGTAGGTTCTGGTGGAATTTTTAAAAGCATGAATTCTACCGTAACCATGAATTTAGCAACCATTTTTAAACTGAAAGGTATTAATTTAACCGTTAGTGCTGCTTGTGCATCTGGTTCACATTCTGTTGGTTTAGGCTTTCATTTAATAAAAAGTGGCTTACAAGAAATGGTTATTTGTGGAGGAGCACAAGAAATTAATAAATTTGCTATGGGAAGTTTTGACGGTTTAGGCGTTTTTGCAACCGATGAAGAAAATCCAACTAAAGCTTGTCGTCCTTTTGATAAAAATCGTACTGGTTTAGTACCAAGCGGTGGAGGAGCTTCGTTAGTATTAGAAAGTTTAGAATCAGCTAAAAAAAGAGGTGCAACTATTTTAGGTGAAGTTATTGGCTACGGATTTTCTTCTAATGGAGAGCATATTTCTACTCCAAATGTTGATGGTCCTTCTAGAGCCATGCTAAAAGCTTTAGATCAAGCAAACGTAAAACCTACAGATATTGATTATGTAAACGCTCATGCAACCTCAACGCCTGTTGGCGATCAAAATGAGGCTAAAGCAATTCATCATGTTTTTAAAGATAGAAAACCTTACGTAAGTTCAACAAAATCAATGACTGGTCATGAATGCTGGATGGCAGGAGCTAGTGAAATAATTTATTCTATGCTCATGATGCAATACTCTTTTATTGCACCAAACATCAATTTAGAAGAAGTAGATGATGATGCAAAAGAATTAAATTTAGTACAAAAAACCATAAATGAAAAAATTGATGTATTTTTGTCGAACTCCTTTGGGTTTGGAGGTACAAACTCAGCAATAGTAATCAAAAAGTACACAGAATAAAAATGGATAAAAAGACCATCATCGCTAAAGTAAACGATTTTTTAATTGATGAATTTGAAGCAGAACAAGAAGATTTAACTCCAGAAGCAAATCTTAAAGAAACACTAGAATTAGACAGTTTAGATTATGTTGATTTAGTGGTTGCAGTTGAATCTGAATTTGGTGTTAAATTAGCTGCCGAAGACTTTGTAAATGTAAATACTTTAGAAGATTTTTATACACTTATCGATAAAAAAGTCAACTAATTTTAAATATTGAATTCAATATTCAACATTTAAAATTCAACATTTATTTTAGATGTCAAAAAAATGGGAAGGTAAATCAAGAGGAACTATTTTAGGATATAAAATATTTGTTTTTATACTTAAAACTTTTGGTGTTAGAAGTGCCTATTTTGTGCTCTATTTTGTGGCATTTTATTTTTTATTATTTTCTGTAAAAGGTTCAAAATCAAGTTATTATTATTTTCGTAAACGGTTAAAATACAGTCCAATAAAGAGTGTTTTTAATGTGTATAAAACCAATTTTGTTTTTGGGCAAACCATATTAGATCGTGTTACCATTGCCTCTGGTTTAAAAAATCAGTTTACTTATGAATTTGATGGAGAATACATCCTTAAAGAAATGCTTCAAGAAAAAAAAGGTGGTATTCTTATTTCTGCACATGTAGGAAATTTTGAAATTGCCGAGCATTTTTTAAATGAAATTGATGTAGATTCACAATTTAATTTAGTAACCACAGATCAAGAGCATAAAGCCATAAAAGAGTTTTTAGAAAAGGTTGCTTCTAAATCAAATCTTAATTTTATAATTGTTAAAGAAGACTTATCGCATATTTTTGAAATAAATAATGCTTTGAGCAATAACCAACTTATTGTATTTACAGGTGACCGATTTTTTGAAGGAACAAAAACATTAAAAGCAACTTTATTAGGTAAAGAAGCCGAATTTCCTGCAGGACCTTTTCTATTAGGTTCACGTTTAAAAGTACCTGTTGCCTACGTTTATGTAATGAAAGAAACTGCAAAACACTATCATTCTTATACCAGAAGAGCTACGTTTAAAAACAGAAATGCACAAGATTTATTAGAAAATTACACTCAAAATATAGAATGGATTTTAAATCTTTATCCTACACAATGGTTTAATTTCTTTGATTTTTGGGATGATATGAACTAATTTTTATCACTGATAAATAAACAGACCATTTATCAAAAAAAATACTACCTTTATAATTCAATTCAAACCCATGAAAAAAGTTTTAGTTATTTATTATACGCAATCTGGACAGTTATTAGAAATAGCTAAAAATGTTTCTCAAGAATTAGAAAATGCTGCGGATATTGAGCTCAATTTTTACAATATTCAATTAAAGGAAGGCTTTAGATTTCCTTGGGATAAACTCGATTTTTTTAATGTTTTTCCAGAGGCGTTTTTACAAATTCCAAGTGAATTGAAAGCAACGGATAATCAACTATTACATCAAAAATACGATTTAATTATTTTTGCTTATCAAGTTTGGTATTTAACACCATCTGTTCCTGCAAATTCATTTTTAAAAAGTACTATTGCAAAAAAACTTTTAGAAAACACACCAGTAATTACCGTTATTGGATGTAGAAATATGTGGATAATGGCACAAGAAAAAACTAAAAAACTACTCCAAAAATCAAAAGCTAATTTAGTTGGAAATATTGTGTTGGTAGATAGAGCCATCAACCATATTAGTGTCATCACCATTTCGCAATGGATGTTTTCTGGTAAAAAAGAACGCTATTTAGGCTTTTTTCCAAAACCTGGTGTTTCGCAAAAAGATATTGATGAAGCAACTAAATTTGGAAAACCCATTTTAGAAGCCGTTACTCACAATAATTACGAAAATTTACAAGAAGAATTACTTAAAAAACAAGCAGTAAAAATCAACCCTTTTTTAATAACAGTTGATAAAAGAGCCAATGTGTTATTTGGTAAATGGGCAAACTTAATTATTAAAAAAGGAGATAAAAATAATCCAAAAAGACACTTTTGGGTGAAATTTTTCCATTTTTACCTATTATTTGCTATTTGGGCTATTGCACCTCTAGTTTTTGTTATATATTTGCTGACTTATCCTCTTTTATATAAAAAAAGACAAAAGGATATTCATTATTATGCATCAGTTAAAATAAAATAAATCAAAAAGATGAGCGAAGTTTACATCACAAGGATTTCAAAATTTCTACCAAATAATCCTGTTAGTAACGATGAAATGGAAGATAGGTTAGGGGTAATTAACGGTAAAACTTCTAAAGCTAGACGAATTGTTTTAAGAAACAATCAAATAAAAACTCGGTATTATGCTATTGATGAAGAAAATAACATTACACATAACAACGCACAATTAACAAGTAAAGCGGTTGAAATGTTGTGTGATGATAGTTTTAAAAAAGAAGATATAGAAATTTTATCTTGTGGAACTTCTAGTCCAGATCAAATTTTACCATCTCATACTTCTATGGTTCACGGATTTTTAAAAAACGGAAATATAGAAATTAATTCACCTTCTGGTGCGTGTTGTTCAGGTATGAATGCCTTAAAATATGGCTTTATGGCTGTAAAATCTGGCATGAATAAAAATGCCGTTTGCGCAGGATCTGAACGTACTTCTTCTTGGATGAAGTCCGATATTTTTGAAACCGAAGTTAAACACCTAGAAGAATTAGAAGAAAAACCAATTTTAGCTTTTCAAAAAGATTTTTTACGTTGGATGTTATCTGATGGTGCTGGAGCCGTTTTATTAGAATCTGAACCTAAAGGCGAATTACCTTTAAAAATTGAATGGATTCAAGGCTATTCTTATGCCTCAGAAATTGATGCTTGTATGTTTGCTGGAGCAGATAAATTAGAAGACGGTTTTTTAAAACCTTGGAGTGAGTATCCTTCTGATGTTTGGGGAGAAATGTCTTTATTTGCCATGAAGCAAGACACACGTCTTTTAGGAAAAAACATCTTGGTAAAAGGAGTAGAAAGTTTAAAAGCAGCTATTGACAAGCACGGTGTAAAAGCATCGGATATTGATTATTATCTACCACACATCTCATCGTATTATTTTAAAGAAGGTTTATACAAAGAAATGGAAGCACAAGGCGTTCATATTCCTTGGGAAAACTGGTTTTTAAATTTATATAAAGTTGGTAATGTTGGTGCTGGTTCTATCTATATTATGTTAGAAGAATTGGTTACTTCAGGTAAACTAAAAAAAGGTGATAAAATCTTATTATCCGTTCCAGAAAGTGCTCGTTTTTCTTATATGTATGCCTTATTAACTGTAAGCTAATTTATGATTGCAAATTTTGAACAAGTAAAAGATCTAATTCCGCAAAAAGCACCATTTGTAATGGTTCACGAGCTTATTTCTTATACCGAAGAAAATTTACAAGCACGATTTACCGTAACGAATAAGAATATTTTTGTGTATCAAAATGAATTCCAAGAATCAGGAATTATTGAACACATGGCACAATCGGTTGCATTACACACAGGTTATCAGTTCTTTTTAATGAACAAACCTGCACCAACAGGATATTTAGGTTCTATAAAAAATATTGTAATTAGTAGAAGACCTCAATTAGGTGAAGTATTAGATACTAAAATATCCATTTTACAAGAATTTATGGGAATTACCTTAGTAGAAATTGAAGTTTTTATTAACGAAGAATTAATCGCCAAAGGGCAAATGAAAACCGTTTTAGCAAAAGAAGCGTAATATGTTTAATCAAAAAATAAATGTTGATTTAAGAAAGTTTTTACCACATAGAAAATCTATGTTAATGGTTGATAAACACTTGGTTTTAACCGATGACATTATCAAAACAGAATTCTTAATTAAAGAAACAAATATTTTTGTTGATAATCACTTTTTTCAAGAATCAGGTTTAATAGAAAATATTGCACAAACCTGTTCTATTATTGTAGGAAGTTCCTATTTTACTGATGCTGATGCAGATGGCGAAAACAATTCAGATGTTATTGGTTTTATTAGTGCTATAAAATTTATTCATATTCATAAATTACCCAAAGTTGGAAGCAAAATTATCTCAGAAGGAAAACTAAAATCAAGATACGATGGCGATGGTTTTTCTATTTGTACCATGCTTGGCGAAGTGTATTGTAATGATGAATTATTATTAGATTGTGAGCTGAATTTATTCATTAAAAAAAATAAACCATGAAATTAGACGAAATTCCTCAAGATGTTGGTGGTTTAGCCAATGCTGATATGAAAGAGCTTTGCTATGGTGTTGATGAAAATGGAGAATATAAAACCAAATTAAGTGAAGGTTGGGATGTTAAAACACTCGCTTTAAACAAATCACTCGAACTTATTCAAGAACGTATAGCAGATTTTAAAAAAGATTGTCTAGCTGGAAAAATTAGTCCAATACCATATTACATGGAGCTTAACAGAATGGATTTAATTGTACTAGCTGATTATATGAATAAATGGCAATTTACAATCAAAAGACATTATAAACCTAAAGTATTTAATAAATTACCCTTAAAAACCCTTGAAAAATACGCCGAAACTTTTAATGTAAGCGTAGCTCAACTAAAAGATATTTCACTAAATGAAGATTAATTTTGAACATAAACAATCTGCACATTGTGAAAACGGTGTAATTTCTAATTTGCTAACACATCATGGTTATCCTATGTCAGAGCCTATGGCTTTTGGTTTAGGCTCTGGACTTTTTTTTGTGTATTTACCTTTTTTAAGAGTAAATTTAGCTCCAGCAATTAGTTTTAGACCCATGCCTGGATTTATTTTTAAGCGTTTATGTAAACGTTTAGGAATAAAAATTAAAAGACAAAAATTTTCTAATCCTGTTAAAGCACAAGAAACTTTAGATGGTTTATTAAAACAAAATATACCTGTTGGTTTACAAGTAGGAGTATTTAATTTAGTATATTTTCCAGAGGAGTATCGCTTTCATTTTAATGCACATAATTTAGTGGTTTACGGTAAGGAAAACGATACGTATTTAATTAGTGATCCTGTAATGCAACACGTAACTACACTTAATAGTAAAGAACTTGAATTGGTTCGTTTTGCAAAAGGAGCAGTTGCTCCAAAAGGACACATGTATTATCCAACACATTTTCCAAAAGAATTACCGCTTAAAAAAGCCATTGTAAAATCCATTAAAGCAACTTGTAGAGATATGCTTGCTCCTGTGCCAATTGTTGGTGTAAAAGGAATGCGAACGGTTGCTAAACAAATTAAAAAATGGCCAAAAAAAATTGGCGTTAAAAAAACCAATCACTATCTAGGTCAGATTGTTAGAATGCAAGAAGAAATAGGAACTGGTGGTGGAGGATTTAGATATATTTATGCCGCTTTTTTACAAGAAGCAGCTCCAATAATTAACAAACCTGTTTTAAAGGAATTATCTAAAGAAATGACTGCAATTGGTGATGAATGGCGTGATTTTGCTATTGATGCTTCTAGATTGTATAAAAATAGAAGTGCCGAATCTGATGGTTATACCAAAGTAGCTGATAAATTATTAGCTTTAGCTGATAAAGAAGCCGCTTTTTTCAAAAAACTTAAAAAAGTAATTACTTAAATGGATGATGGTATTATTCATATCAAACAATTATCCAAACAATACAAAAATGTAGATGTTTTTGCGGTTAAACCGATAGATTTAGACATTCAAAAACAAGAAATTTTTGGTTTATTAGGTCCAAATGGAGCAGGAAAAACAACACTTATTTCCATGCTTTGTGGTTTATTGAAACCAAGTAATGGTGAAATTACTATAAAGGAATTGACCTTTCAAAAAAACAAAAAAACACTTCAACAACTCATAGGTGTAGTACCTCAAGAATACGCCTTATATCCTACACTTACCGCTTATGAAAATTTGATGTATTTTGGAGCAATGTACGGTTTAAAAGGAAGTGATTTAAAAGAAAAAATAACTACTTCATTAAAAGCTTTAGGCTTACTTAAATTTAAAGATAAAAAAGTAAAAACCTTTTCTGGAGGAATGAAACGCAGGGTAAATTTAATTGCAGGAATTTTACATCAACCAGAAATTTTGTTTTTAGATGAGCCAACTGTTGGTGTAGATGTACAATCTAAAAATGTAATTATTTCGCACCTTGAAGAATTAAATAAACAAGGAACAACCATTATTTACACTTCACATCACATGGAAGAAGCGCAAGAGTTTTGTACTAGAGTTGCTATTATTGATAGTGGAGAAATATTAATTCAAGGAGCACCAAATCAGTTAATAGAAAACACCAAAAACGCTATACGATTAGAAGATGTTTATTTAAGTTTAACAGGAACAAATCTTAGAGATCGTGTATAAACTTTTAAGCGCAACATATAAAGAATTTTTACTTTTAAAACGTGATTTAGGAGGTTTGGCAATTTTATTTATTATGCCGTTGGTTTTGGTCGTTACTGTTACCTTAATTCAAGACAATTCGTTTAAACAACTCAATAATGTAAAAATACCTATTTTGTTTGTGGATAACGATCAGGCAGAAATATCAAAATCCATTATTGATAATTTAAAAGAAAGTAAGTCTTTTGAATTAGTTACTTCCATTAATCAAAAAAAAGTAACCGAACAACAAGCAAGTAATTTGGTTTTAAAAGGAAAGTATAAATTAGCTATTATTATTCCGCAAAACTTAACTAAAGCACTACAAACTAAGGTAAACAGCAATGTAAAAGGAATTTTAGATAAATTTGGTCTTGAAGAAGAAGAAACACCTCAATCAAAAGAAAACCACAAAAAAATTACCACTAAAGAAATAAAATTATATTTTGATCCAGCAGCGCAATTATCTTTTAAATCTGGAGTAAAAAATGCGATTGATAAAATGGTTTCAAAAATTGAAACACAAAGTATTTATACCGTTTTTCAAAAGGAATTAGAAGTAGAAGAACCTCTTTTTGATCAAAGTAGTTTTATTCATTTTAAAGAAATAAATCCACGTCATAAAGATGCTGAAATTAAACCAAATTCCGTACAACACAATGTGCCTGCTTGGTCTTTATTTGCTATTTTCTTTATTATTATTCCTTTATCAATTAATATTGTAAAAGAAAAAAATCAAGGTACTTTTGTGCGTTTGCGTACCAATCCTGTATCGTATGCTACTATTTTAGGAAGTAAAATTTTAACATATTTAACAGTAACTATGATACAATTTGCCTTAATGTTGTTTATTGGTATTTATATTTTTCCGTATTTAGATTTACCACCATTAACCATTCACGGAAGTTATTATTTACTATTTATAGTCGCTTTATTTGTTGGTTTAGCTGCAATTGGATTGGGAATTTTACTAGGAACTATTGCAAATACACCAGAACAATCAGCTCCTTTTGGCGCAACATTAGTAGTTATTTTAGCTGCTATTGGTGGTGTTTGGATTCCTGTTTTTATTATGCCAAAAGTTATGCAAATAATTGCAAAAATTTCTCCTATGAATTGGGGTTTAAATGGATTTTATGATGTAATTTTAAGAGATGCTAATTTTACAGATATTTTACCAGAAATAAGTCTTTTAGGTTTATTTTTTGTTAGTCTTTTAGCAATTTCATTGTATTATGATAAATTAAAAAACGCTGTTTAATAATGAAAATTACAGAAACTACTAAAATAAGAATTCGTTTTAATGAAACCGATCCTTTAGGAATTGTTTGGCACGGAAATTACATTACCTATTTTGAAGATGGAAGAGAACATTTTGGAATGAAACACGGTATTTCATATCTAGATGTACAAGCAAATGGTTATGTAACACCAATTATAGAATCATCTTGTAAACATAAATTACCCTTAAAATATGGTGATGTTGCTACCATAGAAACCACTTTTGAAGACAGTCCTGCTGCTAAAATGATTTTTACTTATAAAATTTTTAATCCACAAGGAAAAGTAGTGGCAACAGGAAAAACTATTCAAGTGTTTTTAGATATAAAAACAGATGAATTATCATTAACCTTACCACCTTTTTTTGAGGCTTGGAAGAAAAAAATGGGATTGTTATGAAAAAAGTTTACATCACAAACAATCACATCATATCTTCTTTAGGGTTTAATACTAACTTAAATTTCGAGTCTTTAACTAAAGAAATTTCAGGAATAAAATTACATCAAAGACCAAACGAAAAAAATTATTACACGTCCTTAATTGATAAAGAAAAAATAGAAGAGGAGTTTTCTAAAATTGGTAATTCTAACAAATACACTACTTTAGAAAAAATGATGATTATTTCTGTAAATGAAATAATTACGTCATCTCAATTAGAAATTACTTCAAGAACAGGATTACTAATTTCTACAACCAAAGGAAATATAGACACATTAAGTCCTAATAATATTTTTTATAAAGATACACAAAGAGCTTATTTAGCAGAATTAGGAAATCAAATTCAGTCTTTTTTTGGATTTAAAAATGAAGCTATTGTAGTTTCCAACGCTTGTGTTTCTGGTATTTTAGCCGTTTCGGTTGCAAAACATTTAATTCAATCTAACGTATATGATGAAGTGGTTATTGTAAGTGGCGATTTGGTATCAGAATTTATTTTATCTGGTTTTGAATCTTTTCAAGCAATAAGCGATAAACCGTGCAAACCTTTTTCAAAAAACAGAACAGGAATTACCATTGGCGAAGCCATTGCATCTGTTTTGGTAAGTAGTAAAATAGACCATTTATCTAAAGAGGTTGTTGAGGTTCTTGGAACAGCATCGTGCAATGATGCCAATCATATTTCTGGACCATCACGTACAGGAGAAGGTTTGTTTTTAAGCATACAATCTGCTTTAAAAGAAGCAGCTATTTCCGCAAAAGAAATAGATTATGTTTCTGCTCACGGAACGGCAACCAATTACAATGACGAAATGGAATCTATTGCTTTTAACAGAGCCAATTTAAGCACCGTTCCATTAAATAGTTTAAAAGGATATTACGGTCATACGCTTGGAGCATCTGGATTACTAGAAACAATCATCGGAATAAAATCACTTTATAAAAACACCCTTATTTCAACTAAAGGTTTTGATGAAATAGGAGTATCTAATCAATTAAATATCATTACAAAAACAACCAAAAAAAATATAAAAATATTCTTAAAAACTGCTTCTGGATTTGGAGGCAGTAATGCTGTAGGAATATTTAAAAAAACAACTTAATGAAAGCAAAACAACTATCAGCCTTAGAATCCTTAGAGAAAGCACAAGAAATTGCCTTTGCTCCATTTGTGTTTCAGGCAACAGTATCCTTAAAAGAATTAGGAATACTAGATTATATCTTTAGCCATCGTAAAAATGGAAATACAACCATTCCAGAAATTTCTAAAGCTTTAAATATTAGCGAATATGGAATTGGTGTATTATTAGAAATAGCCGAATCATCAGATATTGTGATTAAAAATGAACAAAATCAGTATGAAATTACTAAAATAGGATATTTTTTAAATGCACACGAAACCGTTAATGTAAACCTAAATTTTACCAATGATGTGTGTTATAAGGGCTTATTTCATTTAAAAGATTCCATTATAAACGGTAAACCTGAAGGTTTAAAAGAGTTTGGAAATTGGAATACCATTTATGAAGGCTTATCGGTTTTACCAAAAAAAGTAGCCACTTCTTGGTTTGAATTTGACCATCATTATTCCGATGCAGCTTTTGATGAAGCCTTAAAAATTGTACTAAAAAATAACCCTAAAACCATTTATGATGTTGGTGGAAATACAGGGAAATTTGCCATTGCTGCATGTAAGGCAAATAAAGCTGTTAAGGTAACGATGTTTGATTTAAGAGGTCAGCTTAATATTGCACTTAAAAATATTAAAGAGGAAGGTTTTGTAAACAGAGTAAATGGATTTGAAATTGATTGGTTAGCCAAAGAACAAGTTGAAATTCCAAAAGGAGCAGATACTATTTGGATGAGCCAATTTTTAGACTGTTTTTCTTATGAGGAGATTTTAAGCATTCTTACACGTTTAACAACTTCAATGAACGAAAATACAGAGTTGCTTATTATGGAAACATTTACCGATAGACAACAATTTGATAA
>CAZYKN010000008.1:0-15937 GCA_964648135.1 uncultured Flavobacteriaceae bacterium | reverse complement strand
ACTGAGAACTGAGAACTGAGAACTGAGAACTGAAGACTAAAAACAAATAAAAAATGAAAAACAAACATTACGATATAAAAGAGCCAAGCATAGGTCATTTTGAGCGTTTTCAAGCTAAATTAGCACAACAAGAAAAGCCTAAAAAACAATATCATTGGTATAAATACATTGCTATTGCAGCATCTTTTGTGTTGCTATTTAGTTTTGGATTTAGTAAATTTTATCAATCTAAGAGCTATGACTTAGCAGATATTTCTCCAAAAATGGAAGAAACTCAAGATTATTTTAATGCCGTTATTCATCAGGAATTAGAAAAAATTAGCAAAGAAAAAAATGAAGATAATAAACAAATTATTGAAGATGCTTTACTTCAATTAAAAAATTTAGAAACCGATTATAATCAGCAGAAAAAAGCATTAAAAACAAATACAAAAAACAAAAATGTAATTTATTCTATGATTAACAATTACCAACAACGTATTGAGGTTTTACAGAACCTTTTACAAGAATTAAATAAGTTTGACCATTTAAAAAACAATTATAATGAAATTAACAGTTTATAAATTAGGACTTGTTTTTCTATTAATCCCTTTATTGAGTTTTTCAAACAATATTAAAGGAAAATATAAAAAAACAAAAAAAGTTTCAAAAACCTTTGAAGCAAACAATAATACAGTATTGAACATCCAAAATAAATACGGAAATATAGACATTACCACTTGGAATGAAAATAGTATTGTTATTGACGTAACCATTACCGTTAGCGGAAATGACGAAGAACAAGTAGAGGATAAATTAAAAAAAATTAGAATCAAGTTTGACGAAAATGGTAACCAAGTTTCTGCAACAACACACACAGGAAAAACCAAATCTAAATCATGGTTTTCTTCCAGTTGGTTTAGTTGGAGCACTAGTTCAAATCTAAATTATCAGATAGATTACACAGTAAAAATGCCTATTGAAAACAATCTTAATGTATTTAACGATTACGGCTCTATAATTCTTAACGAACTCAACGGAGAAGCAAATATTAATTGCGATTACGGTAAAATTATTATAGGTGATTTAAACAACATACACAATGTAATTAATATTGATTACACCAATCATTCGAGCATAGATTTTATTAATAAAGGAACAATCAACGCAGATTTCTCTAAATTTTCTTTAGAGAAAGCCAACGAAATTACTTTAAATGCCGATTATACTACAAGCCACTTTGAAGATATTAAAAACTTAGATTTTAATGGTGATTTTGGAAAAATGACCATCGGAAAAGTAAATACAATGCAAGGAGACACTGACTACACAACCATAAGTATTGAAGAAGTAAACCAAAGTATTAATTTAGACACTAGTTTTGGATCACTTAAAATTCAATCGCTCAATGAAGGTTTTAAAAAAGCCGATATCACAGCAAGTTATACCAGTATTAAAATTGGTATTGACCCAAAAGCATCCTGTCAAATAAAATCGGATTTAAGTTTTGGAAAGTTGAGCTATGAAGGTGATTCATTTAACTTTAATCGTAAAAAAATAAAATCTACTAGTAAAAGTTATTCAGGTTATTTTAATTCAGAAAATTCTGATGCTATATTAAAAACAAACTCAGAATTTGGAAGTGTGAAACTGTATCAAAACTAATCTTTAACACATAAATATTTTAACTATTCAACAAATAAAAACAATGAAAAAATCAATCATCACAGTAGCAATTATCCTTTTTGTGAGTATTCAAACACAAGCACAATGGTTTAACCGAATTAAAGGAAACGGTATATTAAAAACCGAACACAGAAGTTTAAAAAACTATGACAAAATAACAGTTTCTGGCTCTTTTAATGTGGCTTTAGTTTATGGAGAAGAAGGCGATATTAGTATTAAAATGGAAGAAAACCTATTAGAATACTTGGTAACCGAAGTTAAAGGAGATAAATTAATTATCCGTTGGAAAAAGAAAGTAAACATTAGTACACGAAGAGGAATTCATATTATTGTTCCTTTTAAAGACATCAACACTATTGTACTTACAGGTTCTGGTGATGTTATTTGTAAAGACCTCATTAAAACAAACAACTTTAACACTTTGCTTACAGGTTCTGGAGATATTATTGCCAATATTGAAGCAGATTCTATTAAAGCAAAAGTTACAGGATCTGGTAATATTGAACTTTTGGGAGAATCACATTCTTTAGATGTATTAGTAACAGGTTCTGGCGGTTTTCAAAGTTATAAAATGATTGCTGAAACGGCAAATACAAGAGTAACAGGTTCTGGAGATATTGGCTTGTTTGTAAGTCAAGATATTACAGCAAAAGTCTTTGGCTCTGGAGATATTGTTTATAGAGGACATCCCAAAAATCAAGACACAAAAGTCTTTGGTTCTGGAGATATTATTGAAAAATAACTTTTTTTTGAATTTAAGTTTTTTCAACCACTCTTTTGATAGAGTGGTTTTTTTTGTGTTTCATTAAACATTCTTTTTGTAGTTTTGTAACTATGCAATTAAAAACAATCATAGTTGATGATGAACAAAATAGTAGAGCTATTCTAAAAAATTATCTCACAAAATACTGTAAAAATATTACGGTTATTGGCGAAGCCGAAAACATAAACGAAGCCCTAGTTTTAACCAAAAAAAACAAACTTGACCTTGTGTTTTTAGACGTGGAAATGCCATACGGAAATGCGTTTGATTTTATTGAGCAACTTGAAACACAAGATTTTGAAATTGTGTTTGTAACCGCTTATGACCATTACGCTAAAGATGCTTTAAACCATCATGCTGCGTATTATTTAACCAAACCTATTTCTATTGACAACTTGATAAAAGCAGTAGATTATGTAACGGATTTAAAAATTCAAGAAGAAAAACTGCAAAACCGTATTTTAAAACCCAAAACACTTAAAATTGAAGGAAAAATCACTATTCCAACTCAAAATGGATTTGAAGTTTTAGAAATTCAAGATATTATTTATGCTAAAGCGGATGATAATTATACTGAAATCTACTTAATCAATAATCAGAAAAAATTAGTGAGTAAAACTTTAAAATACTTTGATGATGCACTTCAAAATAATGGTTTTGCTAGAATTCATAAATCGTATTTAGTAAATATAAACACCATAATTTCATACAAAAAAGGAAGTGGTGGAACAGTTCTTTTAAATAATGGAAAAGAATTGAGTGTTTCCGCAAGTAAAAAAGCAAATCTATTAGCACATTTTAAATAAAAATAATGCAACGTAACGAAATTAAAGAACATCTTAAAAATTCGACCATTGTAGATCAATTTATTTATATTAATTTGATTGTTTTTGTATTGGTATTTATGGTAAATACCATTGCTTTTTTAAGCAAACAACACTCTAATTTTATTATAGATTATTTTGCACTTTCAAAAGACGCTTCAAATTATTTGTATAAACCTTACACTTTTATAAGCTACGGATTTCTACACATTGGCTTTATCCATATATTGTTTAATTTAATTGCTTTGTATTATTTAGGAAATTTATTTTTAAATTTTTTCTCCAAAAAACAATTTGTTATTTACTATATTTTAGGAAGTATCTTTGGAGGCATCTTATTTGTAATTAGTTATCAATATTTTCCTGTATTTAAAAATAATCAAGGCGTTTTACTTGGAGCTTCTGCGAGTATTTCTGCACTTTTAATAGGATTGACTACTCATGTGCCTAATTATGAAATTAATTTACGTTTTATTGGTTTTGTAAAAATTTGGAAACTTACTTTGGCATACATTATCCTCACTATTATTTTAATTCCTAATGGAAATGCTGGTGGACAAATAGCGCATCTTGGTGGTGCATTTATTGGATATATTTTAACCTTATATTTTGCAAATCAAAAAGCCAATCTATATAAAAAGAGCAATTCTAATCTTAAAACGGTTTATAAAGCTAAAGAAAAATCAGATGATTTTGGTTTGTCTGTTCATCAAAAAAAAATCATTCATCAACGTAAAGTAGATGCTATTTTAGATAAAATTAGCAAATCTGGTTATGATAGTTTAACTAAAACAGAACGAGATTTTTTAGCAAATGCAAGTAAAAAGTAAGCCTTCTGTAAAAACACAAAATATTTTATGTCTTGAAAAAACAACTATGAATTTAAAAAAAATACTCATCATCATTTTAGTATTATTTTGTACAAGTTTAACTGCACAAACAAAAAAACAAGCTTATTTAGAGTTTGATAGTTTTTACGGCATCGCTTTAGAACACGATAAATCATTAGCAACAGCCATTCAAGGCAATCCGTTTGGTTTTATTGTTGGTTATTCTGTTAAAAACACTTCAGATGATGAATGGCTAAAATATTATAATTATCCAGATTTTGGTTTTTCTGCCTTATATCAAAACACCAATTCGTCTATTTTAGGAGAAATGTATGGTATTTATACGCATTATAATTTTTATTTAAGTAAGCGAAATGCCAAAAACAAATTTCAATTTAGAGTAGCTTTTGGATTGGGATATGTTAGTCATCCTTATAATGAAATTTCAAATCCGTTTAATTATTCCTTATCTACAAATTTTGCTGGTTCTGGATATTTTAAACTTAATTATCACAGGGAATTTTTAAAAAAACAAATCGGATTTCAATCTGGTTTAAGCATCATTCATTTTTCTAATGCAGCTTTTAAAAATCCTAATTTGGGTTTAAATACTTTAGCTTTTAATATAGGATTGAATTATAATTTTAACAAAAATCAACATCAGTTTACTGAAAAAGAAAGAACACCTAGAACTAAAGGAAAATTAAAATACAACCTTATTTTTAGAACAGGAATTAACGAAAGTAAAAATCCAAATAGCGGACGTTTTCCGTTTTACGTAGGTACTTTTCAAATAGCAAAAAAGATAAATTATAAATCGACTTTAGTTGCAGGAACAGAATTTTTTAAAACTGATTTTTTAAACAAATACTTACAACAAGAAAAGGAAGAAGAAACAGGTATTCCAGATTACACCAACTATAAGACAAACAGAATAGGTGTTTTTGCAGGTCATGAATTGTATATTAATCATTTTTCTATGATTTCACAAATTGGCTATAATGTGTATTATCCAAATAAATATGTAAGTAGAATTTATGAACGTTTTGGCTTTAAAACACATTTAACCAAGCATATTTTTACCGCTTTAAGTTTAAAACTGAATTTATTTAGAGCAGAAGATTTAGAATTTAGTTTTGGGTATGGGTTTTGAGGAGTTTGGAATTTAGGTATGATATTCATTGTTTTGAGAATGCAATGTATTAACACTTAATCTAAATATTTGATTAAGCAATTCTACTAATGATACAAATATTATCTGTATTTTATCTAAATAGTGCTTTATAACACTTAAAGCCTCTTTATTACTTATAGCTTAGCCATTATTTTCTTTATTAAATATTTCAAAATATTCTCTAAATATAAATTTTCTGTTTCTTTTAAATCCAGTGTACTCTTCAATTATGTTTAATTTTTCAAATTTAGACAACAATCTATTAGCTGTTGAGTGAGCCACTCCCATTTCTTCTACTAATCTACCAGCTGTAATTATAGGATTTTTAAATAGTATTTTTAATATATGAATGCCTTTTTCTGTTTTATTTCCCAACTTTGGAAGTCTATTATTTATAATATCTGCCTTTAAGTGTATTATATCCTTAAAAACTTGTATTGATGATTTTGAGGTTTCAATAATCCCAACTAAAAAAAACGATATCCATTGTTCTAAATCGTTATTTAATCTTGCTTGCATAAGATTATCGTAATAATAATTTCGGTGTTTTTCAAAAAAATCAGAAAGATACAATGCTGGTTTTTTTAAAATATCATTACTAACGAGATATAATGTTATCAATAATCTCCCCAAACGTCCGTTACCATCAAGAAATGGATGTATTGTCTCAAACTGATAGTGAGCAATGGCTATCTTTATTAAATGCGGAACATAAAAAGTATTATCGTTTAGAAATTTTTCTAAATCACTCATTAAATCGGGTAAATTAGTATGATTTGGCGGAATATAAATTGCATCTTTCAACGTTGCTCCAAGCCAATTCTGACTTGTTCTAAATTCACCTGGTATTTTATACTTTCCTCTAACACCTTTCAATAAAACTTTATGAGTATTTTTTAGAAGTCTATTTGATAATGGTAACTTTTCTAATTCTTTTATGGAATAATTAATCGCTTTGATATAATTTTGAACCTCATTCCAATCGTCTCTTTTTTCAGGATTTATCTCGTTTTCCTTTAAAAGAGCCTCTTCCATATTTGTTTTTGTTCCTTCAATGCCACTTGAAGTAGTTGCTTCTTTTGAAATGTGCATTTTTATAAAAAAATCAACATCAGGTATTAATTGAGAAAACGCATTCAATTCTCCAAGCAATCTGTTTGCATCTGATAAAAGAAGATTTATTTTAGGCGAAGAAACAACCCATTCTTTCGATATTTTTACAGGCAGAAAGGAAGAATACTCAATTTGCTTTACATATTTTCCAGCTTTAAACTCTTTTATATCCATATGCTTATTTTTTACAAATATATAAATTTATATTTTCATTATATCATTAAATTAGAAATATGATTATCTATATTTTCGTTTTACATTTTAAAATTAACCACAAAAAGTAATATACCTGCAATTTCTCCTAATCACTATTCCAAATTTCATTTCCAAAATCACACTTCAATAACCAATAAAATTATTATTTTAGCAAAAACACTACTAACTATGTCAAATACTTGTAACAGTTCAACGCAACAAACATCATGCAGTATCACAGATAAAGGATGCCGAACATCAGAAAATAAAGAAAATTTAGCGGAATATTGGTGTGGAAAATACACCAATGTTGATTATAAAAAATTAGGTTGGTATGAAGAAAAATCAACGCCAACTTTAAGCTTGATTCAAAAAACAAAATGCAAAAAAGAGGCTCTAATTTTTAATGTTGGTGCTGGTTCAACTACCTTAATAGATGACTTATTAAATGATGGATACACTAACTTAATTGTAAATGATATTAGCAGTTGCGCCCTAAAAAATATTAAAAATAGAATTGGTAAACAACAAGAAAATATTCAATTTATTGTAGATGATATTGTTCATCCAACAGACTTAAACAATATCCAAAAAGTAGATTTATGGAATGATAGAGCGGTACTCCATTTCTTTACCAATGAAAAAGATCAAGCAAATTATTTTAAACTTTTAAAAGAAAAAGTAAAACAAAAAGGCTTTGTTATTTTAGCCGAATTTAACTTACAAGGAGCTACAAAATGCTCTGGATTAGACGTTAAAAGATATAGCGCAGAAATGCTTCAAGAAAAATTAGGAACAGATTTTAAATTACTAGAAGCCTTTAATTATGATTACACCATGCCAAGTGGCGAAATAAGAAAATACGTTTACACCTTGTTTCAAAGAAATTAATTTAGTGATTATATTGTCTTATATTTGCTAAAATAATTAAAGTGAATTTTTTGAAAACCATTTCATATAAAAATACAGGCTATTTTTCTAAAACAGTCATTGATTATCTTTCACAATCTGGTGATTTAAAACCGTTTTACCATCTTTTTCCGAACATAAAAAACTTTAAAAAACAGTTAGAACAAAAAACAGCAAGTTTTCCCTTAAAAAATAGAGAAACACTAGTAAAAACGCTTTACAAACAATACCAACATATTGAAATTTCCAAAAAAACTAAAGAAAATATTGCCCTTTTAGCCAAAGAAAACTCCTTTACCATAACCACAGGTCATCAGCTTAATTTGTTTACAGGACCATTGTATTTTTTGTATAAAATCATTTCAACAATTAATTTATGCGAACGTTTGGCAAAAGAATATCCAAAACATCATTTTGTTCCAATATATTGGATGGCTACTGAAGATCATGATTTTGAAGAAATCAAATATTTTAATTTTAAAAATAAAAAAATTCAATGGGAAAGAGAAAGTCAAGGTGCAGTTGGCAGATTAACAACCCAAGGCTTAGAAGAAGTTTTAAAAACGATTAAAACGAGTTTCGGAACAAGTAAAAATGCAGATTATCTTATCCATTTATTTGAAGAAAGTTACCTAAAACATTCAAACCTTACCGATGCAACACGGTATCTTACCAATGAATTATTTAAAGAATACGGTTTAGTTATTTTAGATGCTGATGATAAAGCTTTAAAAACAATTTTCACTCCTTTTATTAAAGAAGAATTGTTGTATCAAACCGCTTTCGCCGAAATTAATAAAACCAATAAACAACTGAGTACAAACTATAAAATTCAAGTAAACCCTAGAGAAATTAACCTTTTTTATTTAAACGATAATTTAAGAGAACGCATCATTTTTAAAGATGAAAAATACTTTATAAATAATACTCAAATTAAATTCACAAAAAGTGAAATCTTAAAGGAATTAGAAAATCATCCAGAACATTTTTCACCAAATGTTATTATGCGACCACTTTACCAAGAGGTTATTTTACCCAATCTTTGCTATATTGGTGGTGGCGGAGAATTGGCATATTGGCTAGAGTTAAAATCTTATTTTGATAAAGAAAAAATTCCATTTCCTATACTGTTACTTAGAAATTCGGCTTTAATAATGAGTGAAAAACAACATAAAAAATTACAAAAACTTTTCATTTCAAAAGAAGAACTTTTTTTAAAACAAAATAATTTAATCAATAAAAAAATAAAAGAAATTAGTAACCTAAAAATCGATTTTTCTGAACAACGACAGTTATTAAAAGAACAATTCAATCAGCTTAAAATAGTCGCAAAACAAACAGACAAATCGTTTATTGGAGCAGTTAATGCTCAAGAAAAAAAACAAATAAATGGTCTTGATAAATTAGAAAAAAGATTATTAAAAGCTGAAAAAAGAAAATTACATGAAATTGTTCAACGAATTACTTTAATTCAAAATGAATTATTTCCAAAGCAAAGCTTACAGGAGCGATATACAAATTTTTCAGAGATGTATTTAGAGTTTGGTGCAACATTAATTCCTTTATTAAAAGAAAAATTACAGCCTTTAAATATGGAATTTTCTATTTTTGAATTACAATAGAATATTTCACAGAGATGCACAGAGAAACACAGAGAAACAACAAGACGAATATTTTTATTAAATTTTTTAATTTTTATATTTTTAGTAATATTCATGTTTCCTTTGCTACTTTTTTTTTAGTCAAAATCACTTTAAACAACGTTGGTATTTCCGAAAACAAAACAGCTTGGTTTGTGTTTTTTTCTACGCTCCTATCTTATAATGCCATCCGCTTTTTAAGAATTGGCGAAATTGATACTTGGTATAATCTATGGCTAAAACAAAATAAAAAAAATCTTTATGCAATTAGCCTATTCAGTCTTTTTGCACTCATTTATTTAAGTTTTCAATTACGATTAAAAGCACTTTTAGTATTAATCCCTTTTGCTTTAGCAACTTTATTTTATGTTTTTCCCATTAAAAAATACTCTTTACGAAAAGTAGCAGGATTAAAACTTTTTTTAATCGCTTTTTCTTGGGCTGGAATTACCGTTTTATTTCCTTTAGTACAAAATTATATACAATTAAGAACTGAGGATTGGTTAAGTTTTTTTCAACGTTTTTTGTTTATTATAGTCATTACCATTCCATTTGACATTAGAGATATAACGTATGATATATCTAATTTAAAAACCCTTCCGCAACAAATAGGTAGTTATAAATCAAAAATTTTAGGAACTGTATTATTGCTCTTTTTTGTAGTTTTAGAATTGTTAAAACCAGGTAATGAGCACTTATTTAACACAATATTAATAAGCTTTTTCAGCGGATTACTATTATGGTTTGCTTCACAAAAACAATCTAAATATTACAGTGCTTTTTTAGTGGAATCTTTGCCTATAATTTGGTGGATAATTTTATGGATATAAAAAAGTCGGTATAATTTAAAACCATACCGACTTTTAGAATATAACTAAAAAAAGCTTATTTTTTTCCTTTTTTCTGTTCTTGTTGTGCTTGAGCTTGTTTCATAGCATCATCTAATTTTTGACGAAAAGCCGATTTCTTTTTAGGTGCTTTTTGTTTATTCACCTGAATTTGAGCGTGAATTTTCTTTTCATCAATAATATAGTTTTTAATCACTACCATAATCCCAATAGAAATTAATTGTGATACAAAATAATAAATACTTAGACCACTTCCATAAGAATTAAAGAAAAACAACATCATTAATGGTGAAATGTATAACATCATTTTCATCATTCCTTGCATGTCTGGCATTCCTTCCTGCGTAGGTTGTTGCATATCTGCTTGTTGTCCTTGAGTGATTTTCATATAGAAAAACATACTTATAGATGCTAAAATAGGAAACAATGAAACATGACTTCCATAAAATGGAATATCAAAAGGTAATTTTGCTATTTCATCATAGGCAGATAAATCGGTTGCCCAAAGAAAACTCTTTTGTCTTAAAGCTAAATTTGTTGGAAAAAATCTAAATAAGGCAAAGAAAATAGGCATCTGCAATAAAGCAGGAATACATCCTGCCATAGGATTAACACCAGCCTTTCGCTGTAACGCCATAGTTTCTTGTTGACGCTTCATGGCATTCTCTTTACCAGGATACTTTTCGTTTAATTCTTGTAATTCAGGCTTAATTACTTTCATCTTTGCACTAGACAAAAATGATTTATACAATAAAGGCGACATTAATAATTTAACCACAATGGTTAAAAAGATAATAACCAGTCCTAAACTCCCAATAAATGAATGCAATAAATCAAACATTGGCATAATAAAATACTTGTTAATCACACGCACAATTGCCCAACCTTGAATAGTCATTCTCTCAAAGTTATAGTCTTTATAAGTACTCAATATTTTATAGTCTGTTGGTCCATAATACAGTTGCATAGAAGCGTTAATCTCATTATTTTGAACAGGCAACTCAACAGTTGATATAAATTGTTTTGTAAAAACAGTATCTATTTTTTTATCAATAACCAAATTTTTGGAAGTAACTTTTGCTTTTGGAAAAGGTGTTTTTGAAGCTAAAATTGAAGAGAAAAATTGCTTTTTATAACCTATCCAATTCAAATTAGCAGTTTCTTTATCAGAATCTTTACTCATTGCACTAAGATAATCAAAATCTCCACTGTGCATATAATCAAGCTCTGTATATTGATTTTCATACTTAACACTTTTTTCTGTTCTAAATGTTTTAAGATTCCAATCTAAATTTATTTTTTCCGAAGTATTCAATACATTAGACAATCCAACAGATTGAATAGAAAAATCTAACATATAATCGTTTGGCTTTAAAACATATTTATATGCTAAATATTTATTCTCATCCGTTTTTAAACGCATAGTTAAGACTTGATTTTCCCCGTCTTTTGTCAAAGTAGGCTCAAAATACATTTCCTTTGTATGTAACGTTCTACCATCTTTTGTATGGAAGGTAAGATTTAATAAAGCGTTATTATCTTTAATTAAATATAAATCTTTAGCATCATAAGTTTTAAATTTATTAAGCTTAAGCGAAGTGATTTGCCCTCCTTTATTAGCAACTTTAATCTCTAATAAGTCGTTACTTAAGGTTGTTTCATTATTTTTAGCAGAAGCTAATGTATTAGCATAAGCAAACGTTCCTCTTTTACTATTTGAAACTAATTGAGCTATAGAGTCGTTAGAATTTATAATTGGAGCAGCCTCAACAACTTTATTCTCAAAAGGTTTTGCTATGTCTTCTTTTAAATTAGCAATTGAATCTTTTATTCTAAGCTCCTTTGCTTTTTTTAGTTCTAATTCTTCTTTAGTTGGTTGTGTTTGATACAAATAAAACATGGCTAATCCAGCCAAAAGCACCATACCAATTAATGAATTAAAATCGAATTTTTTTTCTTCCATTGTTTACCTATTATCCTTTATATTAAAAAAGGGTTTATTTTTATAAAATATCGTGCAAATGTACTAAAAAGTAAAACACTGCTATATGTATTAGACAAAATTTATTCCATTTGTTACAAATAGGCATATTGGCAGAATAAAAAGAAATAACAGTTTAAATATCATATAAAAAAATAACACCTTACAAATTAAATATTTATAAGGTGTTTGTGGGCGATGAGGGATTCGAACCCCCGACCCCCTCGGTGTAAACGAGGTGCTCTGAACCAACTGAGCTAATCGCCCCAATTGGGGATGCAAATATACATCTGTTTTCTATTCCACCAAACTTTTTATATAAAATTTTTATGTTTTTTTGTACTTTAAATTTAACTTATTGTATAACAAACACTTCGAGTGAAAAAATATTTCTTCTATTAAATATAGTGTCTATATCAAAAAAAGTAGTAAATTTGCAGACTTAAAATAATAATCAAGGTCGAGAACCTTAAAATTAACACATTATGCCTGTAAAAATTAGATTACAAAGACACGGAAGAAAAGGAAAACCATTTTATTGGATTGTAGCTGCCGATGCTAGATCAAAAAGAGACGGAAAGTTATTAGAAAAAATTGGTACGTACAACCCAAATACAAACCCTGCAACAGTTGAATTAGACATTGATTCTGCTGTAAAATGGTTACAAAACGGTGCACAACCAACCAATACAGCAAAAGCATTATTATCTTATAAAGGTGCTTTATTAAAAAATCATTTAGCAGTTGGAGTTCGTAAAGGTGCATTAACAGAAGAACAAGCGGAAGAAAAATTCAAAGCTTGGTTAGAAGAAAAAGAAGGTAAGATTTCTGGAAAATCTGACAGTCTTGCTAAAGATGCAGCTGATAAAAAAGCAGCCATCTTAGCTACTGAAAAAGCAATTAACGAAGCTAGAGCTAAAGCAAATGAACCAGTTGTTGAAGAAGATACAACAGATAATGAAGATAAAGCTTCTAATGAAGAAGAATAAACTTTAAAACAATTAAATTATAAACCTGACCTTTTAATTAAAGTCAGGTTTTTTTTATACATTTACATTTATGGAAAAAAAAGATTGTTTTTATTTAGGTATTGTTGCTAGAAAACACAGCTATAAAGGCGAAGTTGTTATTGTTATTGATAGTGATGAACCAGAGCTTTATGCAAATATAGACGCTGTTTTTATCGATTATAATAACAAATTAATTCCGTTCTTTGTTGAAAAAATATTACTCCAAAAAGGGAATCAATTAAGAATTAAATTTGAAGACATAGATAGCGAACAAGATGCGTCAGATATTTTAAAAAGAGCTACCTATTTACCTTTAACACTTCTTCCTAAATTAGAAGGCGATAAATTTTATTATCATGAAATCATCGGTTTTAAAATTATAGACTATAATTATGGAGAAGTAGGTCTCATTACTTCAATTAATGATAGCAGTGCGCAAGCTTTATTTGTAGTAAATACAAAAAAAGGTAATCAGATTCTTATTCCTCTAATAGATGAGTTTATTGATAAGGTTAATAAAGTTGATAAAACGATTTACGTAAAAACACCAGAAGGTTTAATTGAAATGAATATGGATGAGTAAATCAATAAAAACGCTTTTTAGATTTAAAGAATTTAACATCCATCAGAACAAAACAGCAATGAAGATTGGTACCGATGGTGTTTTATTAGGAGCATGGACTTCCATAAAAAACCATCCCAATTCAATTTTAGATATTGGAACTGGAACTGGTGTTATTGCCTTACAATTAGCACAAAGAACAGATGCAGAAGTAATAGACGCTATCGAAATTGAAGACAATGCTTTTGAACAAGCCGTAGAAAATTTTGAGCAATCACAGTGGAATAATCGTTTATTTTGTTATCATGCTTCCTTATCGGAATTTGTTAATGAAATAGAAGAAAAATATGATTTAATTATTTCAAATCCTCCATTTTATACAGATAATTATAAATCAAATAATAATGAGAGAAATATTGCACGATGTACAGATTCGTTATCTTTTAAAGAATTACTAGAATCAGTTTCCATATTATTAAACAAAAAAGGAGTGTTTTCTGTTATTATTCCTTTTAAAGAAAAGGATAACTTTATTAAAATAGCAACCAACTATAAATTATATATAAACAAAATATGTGATGTAAAAGGAAATGTAAATACGGACTTTAAACGTAGTTTACTAGAATTCTCCTTTTCAGACAATTCAACTATTTTACAAGAACTAATCATAGAAATTGAACGTCATATATATACCAAAGAATATAGTGCGTTATTGAAAGATTTTTATTTAAAAATGTAAGCATAAAAAATCTCGTTTTAAGAAAATTAAAACGAGATAATTATTTTATAATAACATATACTAAATACGCTTCATCTGTTGTTTTAATTGAGCTATTTGATCTTTAAACATACCGTGCTTATCATTTTTCTTAACATCAGCAATCAACATTTGTGCTTCACGTTTTCTACGCTTAGTCATTGCAATTCCTGCTAATTGTAATTTTGCCATTCCAATATCATGATTCATAGATAAACCCAATTTTAAAGCTTTTTTAAAAAACTTTTCTGCTTGTGTTAAATTGGTTTGTGATATCATAATACCTCTTAAAAAATTATAATATCCTTGCTGCTTAGTAACCAAAGCAGACTCAGGATTTTTTATTTTATTCAACCATTTTGTTGCTCCAGGAAAATCTTGTTTACGCAATCTAAGAAACGATAATAATATCAATTCATTCTTAAAATAAAAGAAGACCACAATACCTGCAAGAAGTAAAACCAAAATTCCATTTAAAATACTACCTTGCGCAAATAAATAAATTGTCCAAACAACTATTAATCCAGCTATTCCTAATTTTATATTTTTATTAAACATTTATCACTTTTTTATTGATTGCAAAACTAAGGTTTTTTTGCTAATTGTTATTGAAATAAATTTACAATTAAATTAAAAAATTATAAATAATATTTATATCTTTGAATTATACATCAACAAAAACTATAAAATGACCATTACACAATTAAAATATATTCTAGCTGTAGCTAAATACAAAAATTTCACAACGGCATCTGAAAGCTGCTTTGTAACGCAACCGACTCTTAGCATGCAAATACAAAAATTAGAAGATGAATTAGATGTAAAAATATTTAATCGCAAAAAAAAACCAATACAACTTACCATTATTGGTGAAAAATTAATTGAGCAAGCAAAGATAATAGTCAGTGAAAGTCAACGTATTAATGATATTGTAGATCAGCAAAAAGGATATATTGGTGGTGATTTTAAGTTAGGTATTATCCCAACCATCATGCCAACCCTACTCCCTTTGTTTTTAAAAACATATTCAAATAAATATAAAAAAGTAAATTTAATCATAGAAGAATTAACTACAGAAGAAATTATTAAAAAATTAAATGAAGGTAGCCTTGACGCTGCAATAGCTGCAACACCACTTGAAAATACAACAATAAAAGAACAAATACTTTATTATGAACCCTTTGTTGGATATGTATCTGAAACACATAGATTACACAATAAAAAATTATTATCAGTGAATGATTTAGATATAGATGATATCCTATTATTAGATGATGGACATTGTTTTAAAGATAACATTCTCAATTTATGTGGAAATAATGCTTCAGGGAAAAAGCATTCTTTTAGACTTCAAAGTGGAAGTTTTAATACACTAATTAAATTATCAAAAGAAGGTTTAGGAATGACATTACTTCCATATCTACAGACATTAGATTTATCAGAAAATGATAAAAAAAATCTAAAATCCTTTGAAAAACCAATACCTGCACGAGAAGTTAGCCTAATTTATCATAAAGCACAACTTAAAATACAATTAATAGAATCATTAAAAATGACTATTGATTCAATAATTAGAGGAGTTATTGCCTTTAGTGATGTTAAAATAATTAGTCCCATCTCAAAATAGCCATAAAAACAAAAAACCTCATTCATAAGAATGAGGTTT